>DATHND010000095.1:0-4556 GCA_035486335.1 Solirubrobacteraceae bacterium | reverse complement strand
GCCTTGCTCCGCCTCGCGAACGAGCTTCGAAAGCTGTGTCTTCGCCTCGCCGATCGTGTAAATGGACGACGACATATCACCACGCTAGCGAACTTGGCCAACTTGGTCAAGTTGTGCCTGGCACCCGGGTCCTGCGACCGGATACTCGGCTCAGCCCGATTCCGCCGGATAGCATCTACCTCGTCAATGGCCGTCATCGCCAAGCCGTCCTCCGAGGATCCAGCCGCCGCCGAGCGCGCGTTCCGCACGCTCTCGGGCGAGCCCGTCCGCGAGCTGTACACGCCAGCCGACCTGCCGTCCGGCGTCGGCTCGCCCGACGATCCGATCGGCCGACCTGGCGAGTACCCGTTCACGCGCGGCATCCACTCGTCGATGTACCGCGGCCGCCTGTGGACGATGCGCCAGTTCGCCGGCTTCGGCACGAGCGAGGAGACGAACGAGCGCTTCCACTACCTGCTCGAGCACGGCCAGACGGGGCTGTCGACGGCGTTCGACATGCCGTCGCTGATGGGCCACGACTCCGACCACGCGCGCTCGCTCGGCGAGGTGGGCCGCGAGGGAGTCGCGATCGACACGCTCGATGACATGCAGACGCTGTTCGGCGGCGTCGACCTCGGCGAGGTCAGCGTCTCGATGACGATCAACGCGCCGGCGGCGATCATGCTCGCGTTCTACGTCGTCGCCGCCGAGAACGGCACGAGCGCCGCCGGTCCCGTCTCGCCCGAGCGCCTGTCCGGCACGATCCAGGCGGACATCCTGAAGGAGTACATCGCGCAGAAGGAGTGGTGCTTCCCGATCGACCCCGCGATGCGCCTGTGCGGCGACATGATCGAGTGGTGCACGCGGGCGATGCCGCGCTGGCACCCGATCTCGATCTCCGGCTACCACATCCGCGAGGCCGGCGCGACCGCGCAGCAGGAGCTCGCGTTCACGCTCAAGGACGGGCTGACGTACGTCGAGCAGGCCGTCGAACGGGGGCTCGACGTCGACGAGTTCGCGCCGCGCCTGAGCTTCTTCTTCAACGCGCAGATCGACTTCTTCGAGGAGATCGCGAAGTATCGCGCCGCGCGGCGAATCTGGGCGCGCGAGCTGAAGGAGACGTTCGGCGCGAAGAGCGCGAAGTCGTGGCAGATGCGCTTTCACACGCAGACGGCCGGCGTCTCGCTGACGGCGCAGCAGCCGCTCAACAACATCATCCGCACGACCGTCGAGGCGCTCGCGGGCGTGCTCGGCGGGACGCAGTCGCTCCACACGAACTCCTACGACGAGGCGCTCGCGCTGCCGACCGAGGAGGCCGTCACGATCGCGCTGCGCACGCAGCAGGTGCTCGCGCACGAGACGGGCGTGACGAACACGGTCGACCCGCTCGGCGGCAGCTACTTCGTCGAGGCGCTGACCGACGAGATGGAGCGCCACTGCTACGACTACTTCCGCAAGATCGACGAGCTCGGCGGAATGGTCGAGGCGGTCAAGCGCAACTACCCGCAGCGCGAGATCGCCGACGCGGCGTTCGTCCTGCAGCAGGAGATCGACGCCGGCGAGCGCGTCGTCGTCGGCGTCAACCGCTACACGGCCGACGACGAGCAGCCGATCCCGACGCTGCGGATCGACCCGGCGCTCGAGCGCAAGCAGCTCGACCGGCTGCAAGGCGCGCGCGCCAGGCGCGACGGCGCGGCGGTCGAGGCGACGCTCGCGGCGCTGCGCGAGGACGCGGCGCATCCCGATCGCAACCTGATGGATCAGCTGCTCGCGTGCGCGCGCGCGCACGCGTCGGAGGGCGAGATCGTCGAGTCGCTGCAGCGGGTGTTCGGCGACTACCGCGAGACGCCCGTCTTCTGAAGAGCCGCCGACACGCGCCGCGCATTCGCGCAACTTCCAGCCCGGCCGCCGTGCTCGTGGCGGTTAGGATTCGCAATCGCAGCACCGAACCTGCCCCCGGAGGCTCGATGAAAACCCGCATACGCCCGGCCGCAGCCGCGGGCTTGGCGACACTCGGCACCACCACCCAGCTAAACGTCCCCTGCGCGTCGGGCAACGCCCTCGCGACCAAATCCCTCGCGACGTCGGACGCGATCCGCCCGGCAAGCTGATGCGAGGCGCCGCCGAACGCGCTCGCGCGCGAGAACAGCGTGAGCTCGCGCGTGCGCAGCGCGAAAGCGCCGAGCGCGCGCAGCGCGCCTCCGGCGAGCGCTCGACCGCGCACGAGCACCATCGGCTGCGCAAGGGGCTCGTGATCGGCGGCGTCGTCGTCGCGCTCGGCAGCGCCGCGACGCTCGCGGTCGCCTCGCAGCGGATCGAAGCCGAGCAGGCCGCGTTCCGCGTCCCCGCGACGGTGCGCTGCGAGCCGACGACGTTCAACCGCTCGGCGACGCTGCCAGGCACGCCGCTGAGCGTGTCGCCGCTGCCCGACTCCTACGACGCGTCGGCGCGCACGCAGATCAGCATGCTCGGCGCGCCGGCCAGCGCGATCTCGAACGTCAGCACGAAGGGTTCGGAGACGGGCGCCCATCGCGGGCGGCTGCGCGCCTACTCGCAGAGCGACGGCGCGAGCTTCGTCCCGTCGACGCCGTTCCTCGCGGGCGAGACGGTGACGGTGCGCGGAAAGGTGCGCAGCGGCGCGCGGACGCGGCCGTTCTCCTACCGGTTCGTCGTCGCGACGCAGGACCCGCTGCCGTACGCCAAGCCGAACATCCCGTCGGGCCAGGACTACAACGAGAAGATGCACTTTCGCTCGGCGCCGACGCTCGAAGCGCCGGCGACCGAAGTCACCGCGCGCTCGCCGGCGAGCGCGGCCGGCGACGTCTTCGCGGCGCCGTACAACGGCCCAGGGCCAGCCGGCCCGATGATCTTCGACGAAACGGGCAACCTCGTATGGTTCGATCCGCTGGCGCCGGGCGTCTCCTCGGCGAACCTGCAGGTTCAGCGGCTGTTCGGCAAGCCGGTGCTGACGTGGTGGCAGGGGTACATCCCGCCGCAGGGCTTCGGCGAGGGCGAAGAGATCATCGCCAACAGCTCCTACCAGCAGATCGGGCACGTGCACGCGGGCAACGGCTACAAAGCGGATCTGCACGACTTCCACATCACGCCGCAGGGCACGGCGGTGCTGACGGTGTTCAACCCGATCGACTGCAACCTGTCGGGCGTCGGCGGCGCGAGCGGCGGCGCGGTCACCGACACCGGGTATCAGGAAATCGACCTGCGCACGGGCCTCGTCAGGCGCGAGTGGCACAGCCTCGATCACGTGCCGCTGGCCGACTCGTACAGCACGACGACGGGCGCGAGCAGGGAATGGCCGTACGACTACTTCCACATCAACTCGGTCGACCAGAACACGACCGGCACGACGCTGATCTCGGCGCGCAACACGTGGGCGATGTACGTGCTGAACACGACGACCGGCCAACTCGAGAACGTGATCGGCGGGCGCCACTCGGGCGTCAAGCTCGGCGAAGGGATGTACACGGCGTACCAGCACGACGCGACGACGCTGCCGAACGGCGACATCAGCGTGTTCGACAACGGCGCCGTGCCGAAGGTCCACCCGCAGTCGCGCGCGGTCGTCTTCTCGCTCAACCCGCAGAGCGACTCGGCGACGCTCGTCGCGCAGTACGAGCACAGCCCGGGGCTGTCATCCGGCAGCCAGGGCAATATTCAACTACTCGAAAACCAGAATCTGTTCGTAGGGTGGGGCTCAGAGCCATACTTCTCGGAATACAGCGCGAGCGGCGGCCTGCTGTTCGACGTTCACTGGCACGGCAGCTATCAGTCCTATCGCGGCTATCGCTTCCCGTGGACGGGCGCGCCGGCCGGCGCGCCGTCGGTCGCGGCGACGCCGGCGGCGTCGGGGCAGGTCGCGGTCTACGCGAGCTGGAACGGCGACACGCGGACGACGAGCTGGCGCTTGCTGGCCGGCGGCTCGTCGCGAGCGCTCGCGCCGGTCGCGACGGCTGCGCGCAGCGGCTTCGAGACGGTGATCACGGCGGCGGCGGCGCCGTACGTCGCGGTGCAGGCGCTCGACGCGAGCGGCGCCGTGCTCGGCACGTCGGGCGCGATCCGCGGTTGAGCGGCGCGTGAGCGGCCGGCGGTGGCTTGGTACGCTTCGGATGTTTGGCGTCAACGAGGGGTTTTCAACGGGCGGCTGGGCGACATGACGACGCGTAGGGTCAACTCCAAGCCCGACAAGGCGGACCGTCCGACGCCGCCGGACACGGCGCGCTACAGGCGCCTGCCGACGGGCGCGCACGGCCTCACGCGCGAGCAGGTCGAGCTCGACCAGCGCGAACGGCTACGCACGGCGATGATCGAGCTGATCGCCGAGCGCGGCTACCCGGCGGTCCGCATTCTCGACCTCACTCAGCTGGCGCACGTCTCGCGGCCGACGTTCTACAACCTGTTCGCGGACAAGGAAGAGCTGCTGCTGAGCGCGTACGAGGACATCGCCGGGCGCACGACGCAGCGGATCGCCGAGGCGTACGACGGCGGCGGCTCGCCCGAGCAGAGCGTGCAGCTCGCGCTGCAAGCGTTCGCCGAGCTGGCGGCGACCGAGCCGGAGGCGA
>DATHND010000094.1:0-20506 GCA_035486335.1 Solirubrobacteraceae bacterium | reverse complement strand
GCGATTCTGGTCGTGTCCGCCGCGGACGGCCCGATGCCCCAGACGCGCGAGCACATCCTCCTGGCACGCCAGGTGGGCGTCCCGTACATCGTTGTCTTCCTCAACAAGGCCGACATGGTCGACGACGAGGAGCTGCTCGAGCTGGTCGAGGTCGAGGTGCGCGAGCTGCTCAGCGAATACGACTTCCCGGGCGATGACATCCCGTTCATCATCGGCTCGGCGCTGAAGGCGCTCGAAGGCGATGAGGCCTACAAGGGCAAGATCCTCGAGCTCGCGGACGCGCTGGACACGTACATCCCGGAGCCGGTGCGCGAGCTCGACAAGCCGTTCCTGATGCCGGTCGAGGACGTCTTCTCGATCACCGGTCGCGGAACGGTCGCCACGGGGCGCGTCGAGCAGGGGATCGTCAACACGGGCGACACGGTTGAAATCGTCGGCGTGCACGACTCGACCTCGACGGTCGTCACCGGCGTTGAGATGTTCCGCAAGATCCTCGACCAGGGTCAAGCGGGAGACAACGTCGGCTGCCTGCTGCGCGGGACCAAGCGCGAGGAGATCGAGCGCGGCCAGGTGCTGTGCAAGCCGGGCTCGATCACGCCGCACACGAAGTACAAGGCGGAGGTCTACGTGCTGAAGAAGGAGGAGGGTGGACGCCACACCCCGTTCTTCACTGGCTACCGGCCTCAGTTCTACTTCCGCACCACCGACGTCACCGGTGTGGCGAAGCTGCCCGACGGCGTCGAGATGGTCATGCCGGGGGACAACGTCCAGATGGAGATCGAGCTGATTCAGCCGATCGCGATGGACCAGGGCCTGCGTTTCGCCATCAGGGAGGGCGGTCGCACGGTCGGCTCTGGCGTGGTCACCGAGATCATCGAGTAGCACCCGCCGCTCGCTCGCGCCAGCGGCAGACATTGGCAGTCCGATACGACGAATTGGCCCCCGGCGGGGACCGTCACCCGCCGGGGTTTTCTCGCGCGGCGCGCGGAGTGAAGGCAGCAGCGAAGAGCACACGAGCACGACAGCGAACGACAGAGACTGAACAGAGACACGCAATGGCATCGGCCACCCAGAACAAGATCCGGATCCGCCTGAAGGCGTATGACACCTCGGCGATCGAGTCGGCGGCGAAGGAGATCGTCGAGACGGCGACGCGCACCGGCGCGAGCGTCTCCGGCCCCGTGCCACTGCCGACCGAGAAGAACGTCTACTGCGTGATTCGCTCGCCGTTCAAGGACAAGGACTCGCGCGAGCACTTCGAGATCCGCACGCACAAGCGACTGATCGACATCCACCAGCCGACGCCGAAGACGGTCGACTCGCTGCAGCGGCTCGACCACCTGCCGGCCGGTGTCGACATCGAGATCCGCCTCACCTAAGCCACGACGCCCGCTCTCACTCAACCCCCGCAATGTCCGCCATCCTCGCAACGAAGCTCGGCATGACCCAGGTCTTCCAGGAGGATGGAAGCGTCGCGCGCGTGACCGTGCTGCAGGCCGGCCCGTGCCCGGTGACGGCGATCCGCACGCACGAGCGCGACGGCTACGAAGCGGTGCAGCTCGCGTTTGGGCAGGCGCGCGAGAAGCATCTCTCGAAAGCCGAGCTCGGCCACCTGAAGAAGGTCGACGCGCCGCCGCTTCGCCACGTCGTCGAGTTCCGCGACGAGGCCGGCGAGCTCCAGCTCGGCGAGAGCGTCACCGTCGAGTCTTTCGAGGTCGGCGCTCGCGTGAAGATCTCCGGCACGTCGAAGGGCAAGGGCTTCCAGGGCACGATCAAGCGCCACAACTTCAGCCGCGGGCCGGCCTCGCACGGCTCGCACAACGTCCGCGCGCCCGGATCGATCGGCGCGTCGGCGACGCCGGCGCGCGTGATGAAGGGCATCCGCGGCCCTGGGCAGATGGGCAACAAGCGCGTCACGCAGAAGGGTCTCGAGATCGTCTCGATCGACGCCGAGCAGAACCTGCTGCTCGTCCGCGGGTCGGTCCCCGGGCCGCGCGGCGGCGTCGTGGAGGTGCGCACCGATGCCTGACGCTCCGCTGCTCGACCACAGCGCGACCGGGTCGTCGCCGAAGCAGGTCGAGCTCGACGACGCCGCGTTCGGCGCGCGCTTCAGCGGTCCGCTCGTGCACCAGAGCGTGCGCGCCGAGCAGGCCGCGCGTCGCCGCGGCACGGCGGCGACGAAGACGCGCGGGATGGTCTCCGGCGGCGGCGCGAAGCCGTGGCGCCAGAAGGGCACCGGTCGCGCTCGCGCCGGCTCGAGCCGCTCGCCGATCTGGACCGGCGGCGGCACCGTGTTTGGCCCGCAACCGCGTTCGTACACGTTCAAGGTCAACCGCAAGGAGCAGCGCGCTGCGCTGCGCAGCGCGCTCTCGCTGCACGCCGGGCGCGGCTCGCTCGCGATCCTCGACGCCGGAGCGTTCGCCACGCCGAAGACGAGCCAAGCGTTCGACTTGCTCGACGACTGGGGACAGGACGGCCCGACGCTCGTCGTGCTCGACGCGGAGGAGTCGAACGCCGCGCTGTCGTTCCGCAACCTCGCGCGCGTCGCCGTGCTGACGGCGCCGTCGGTCGGCGTGACCGACATCCTCGCCGCCGCGTCGCTGCTCGTCTCGCAGACCGCGCTCGACGAGCTGACCGCGCGCGCCGCGACGCCGGACGCTCCGCGGAGGACTTCATAAATGGACCACTCGCAGGTGATCATCCGCCCGGTCGTCTCCGAGAAGAGCTACATCCTCTCGGGGCTGCACCGCTACACGTTCCGCGTGCACCACGAAGCGCACAAGACGCAGATCCGCCAGGCGGTCGAGGCGCTGTTCGACGTGCACGTCGTCGAGGTGCGCACCGCGAGCGTCAAGTCGAAGCCCAAGCGCCGCGGCACGACCAGCGGGCGCACGCGCACGTGGAAGAAGGCGATCGTGCAGGTGCGCGACGGCGAGAGCATCCCGATCTTCCAAGGTCTCGCCGCGTTGGAGTCATAGGCGATGCCGATTCGCAAGCCAAAGCCGACCAGCCCCGGACGCCGCTTCGTCTCCTACCCGGACTTCGCCGAGGTGACGAAGTCAAAGCCCGAGAAGACGCTGATCGAAGGGCTGAAGAAGAGCGGCGGGCGCAACGCGAACGGTCGCAAGACCGCGCGCCATCGCGGCGGCGGCGCGAAGCGCGCGTACCGCCGGATCGATTTCAAGCGCCGCAAGGACGGCGTCGACGCGAAGGTCGCAGCGATCGAGTACGACCCGAACCGCTCCGCCTACATCGCGCTGCTGCACTACGTCGACGGCGAGAAGCGCTACATCCTCGCGCCGCAGCGCCTGACCGTCGGCATGACGGTCTCCTCGGGCGAGAGCGCCGACATCGCGGTCGGCAACTGCCTCGAGCTGGCGCGGATGCCGGTCGGCACGGTGATCCACAACGTCGAGTTGCAGCCAGGCCGCGGCGGGCAGATGGCGCGCTCGGCCGGCGCGTCGGTCCAGCTGATGGCGAAGGACGGCGAGATGGCGACGCTGCGCCTGCCGTCGGGCGAGATGCGGATGGTGCGCGCGGAGTGCCGCGCGACGGTCGGCACGCTCGGCAACACCGACCACCAGAACGTGAAGGTCGGCAAGGCCGGCCGCAAGCGCCACATGGGCGTGCGCCCGCAGACGCGCGGCACGGCGATGAACCCGGTCGACCACCCGCACGGCGGCGGCGAGGGCTCGACGACGGCCGGTCGCCATCCGGTCACGCCGTGGGGCGTGCCGACGCTCGGCTACCGCACGCGCAAGAAGAACAAGGGCTCGGACAAGTACATCGTGCGCGGTCGCCGCCGCGGGAAGGGGCGTAGCCGCTGATGAGCCGTTCGAGCAAGAAGGGGCCGTGGGTCGAAGAGCGCCTGATGAACCGCATCGAGGCGCTGAACGCTCAGAACAACAAGAAAATGCTGCGCACGTGGTCGCGCGCGTCGACGATCTTTCCCGAGATGGTCGGCCACACGATCGCCGTCCACGACGGCAAGAAGCACGTGCCCGTGTTCATCAGCGAGTCGATGGTCGGTCACAAGCTCGGCGAGTTCGCGCCGACGCGCGTGTTCCGTGGGCACGCCGGCTCGGGGCGCGTGCGATGAGCGCCGAGCAGGAGCAGGGCGACGTGACCCCAGAGGAGCAGCCGGCGGCGAAAAAACCGGCGGCGAAAAAACCGCGCGTGAAGAAACCGGCGAAAGCGGCGAAAGCGACCGAGGCGAAAGCCGCGGCGAAGGACGCCGACGTCGAGACCGACGAGCAAGCCGCCGGCGCCGAGTCCGCCAAGGCCAAGAAACCGGCCGCGAAAAAAGCCGCGAAACAGCCGGCCGCGAAAAACGAGGCCGCCGCGAAGGAGCCGGTCGCCGAGCAGAAAACAGCGCGCGGCAAAGCGCCGGCGAAACCGCGCCGCCGCGTCGTGCGCGCGCACGCACGCTACGTGCGCACGTCGGCGCGTAAGGCGCGCATGGTCTGCGGCCACCTGCGCGGAAAGTCGGTGCAGGAGGCACGCGCTATCCTCGCGTTCACCCCTCGTGAGGTGGCGCGCGACTGGAGCAAGCTGCTCGAGTCGGCTGTCGCGAACGCCGAGAGCAATCACGAGTTGCTCGAGGACGACCTCGTCGTCCGGGAGGCATACGCCGACGAGGGGCCGACGATCAAGCGCTTTCGGCCGCGCGCGATGGGACGGGCGACGCCGATCCGCAAGCGCACGAGTCATTTGACGATCGCGTTGAGCGCCGACGCGACGCGCGAGAAGCACTAGCGAGCAGTACGGAAACCAGCGAGACGAACCAGAGAGACGACAGAGAGAAGAATGGGACAGAAGGTTCATCCAGAGGCGATGCGCGTGGGTTACATCCACGACTGGAAGTCGAACTGGTTCAACGAACGCCACTTCGCCGAGTACCTCGCCGAGGACGTGAAGATCCGCGAGCACATCGTCGGCAAGCTCGCGCACGCCGGGCTCTCGAGCATCACGATCCGCAAGGACGCCAACGAACTCGAGGTCAACATCCACACGGCGCGCCCGGGCATCGTGATCGGCAAGTCGGGCAGCGAAGTCGACGCGCTGCGCCGCGACCTGCACAAGCTGACGAACAAGCAGATCAAGGTCAACATCCTCGAGATCAAGCGCCCCGAGCTCGACGCGTCGCTCGTCGCGCAGTCGATCGCCGAGCAGCTGCAGAACCGCGTCGCGTTCCGCCGCGCGATGAAGCGCGCGCTGACGAGCGCGATGCGCTCGGGCGCGAAGGGCGTCAAGGTGCAGGTCTCCGGCCGCCTCGGCGGCGCCGAGATGGCGCGCACGGAATCGTATTCCGACGGGCGCGTGCCGCTGCACACGATGCGCGCCGACATCGACTATGGCTTCTACGAGTCGCGCACGACGTTCGGTCGGATCGGCGTCAAGTGCTGGATCAACAAGGGTGAAATCATGCCCGAGGGCTACACCGGCGCCGACCTCACCGACATGAGCGCGCCGGCGCCCCCCGGCGACGGTCGCGACGGGCGCACAGGACGCGACGGTCGCGACGGGCGCGGACGCGGACGCGGCGGCAGCGGCGGTCCGGGCGGTCGCGGCGACGGACCCGGCGGTGGCCGCGGCGGTCGCGGTGGCGGCTTCGGCGGCCAGGGCGGCCGCGGCGGCGGCGGCGGGCGCGGACCCGGTGGCGGTGGCCGCGGTCGCGGGCCGGGCGGAGGTGGTCGCTGATGCTCTCGCCGAAGCGCGTAAAGCACCGCAAGCAGCACCGCGGACGTCGCGCAGGCAACTCGCGCGGCCAGGTCAAGGTGCAGTTCGGCGAGTACGGGCTGAAGGCGCTCGAGGGCGGTTGGCTGACCAACCGCCAGATCGAGGCCGCTCGTGTCGCGATGACGCGCAAGATCAAGCGTGGCGGCAAGGTCTGGATCAACGTCTTTCCGGACAAGCCCGTGACGAAGAAGCCCGCCGAGACGCGTATGGGCTCAGGCAAGGGCTCGCCCGAAGGCTGGGTCGCGGTCGTCAAGCCCGGGCGCGTGATGTTCGAGCTCGCCGGCGTGTCCGAGCCGCTAGCGCGCGACGCGATCCGCTTGGCCGCGCACAAGCTCCCGGTGAAGTCGAAGTTCGTGTTGCGTGAGGACTGATCCGGCGATGAAAGCGAAGGAGATGCGCGACATGGAGGACGCCGAGCTCGGCAAGCAGATCGGCGTGCTCCGCAAAGACGTGTTCGGCCTGCGCTTCTCCAACGCGACCGGCGAACTCGACGACACGGCCGGCGTCGGTCGCGCCAAGCGCGACTTGGCGCGAGCACTGACCGTCGCGCGCGAGCGCGGGCTGAAGCTGCAAGACCAATAAGAGCTGCAAGAAGACGAAACGGAAGACATGGCTGACGAGCAAGAGAACGAGACGACCGACACGCCCGAGCAGGCGCAGGAGCAGGCCGTCGACGCGCAGCACGACGCGCCCGAGGGTGTCGAGGCGAGCGCCGACGACGCCGCGAGCGCCGACGACGCCGCGAGCGCGCCGGCCGCCGAGGCGACGCCGAGCGAGCCCGAGGTCCAGCTTCCTCCGAAGGAGCGCCGCCGCCGGGCGCGCTCGAAGCACGCCAGCGAGGCGCGCCCGCCGCGCAGCGCCGAGGAGCGCCACTCGGAGCGCGTCGCGGAGCGCAAGCGCAAGGCCGAGCGCCGTCGCGCGCGGCGTCTGCAGGAACGCGTCAAAGCGGCCGAGCTGCGCGCCGCGGCGCCCGCCGCCGAGCCGCTCGCTCCCGTGCACGCGCCGGTCGAGGGCCGCCGCCGTGTGCGCCAGGGCGTCGTCGTCTCGGACAAGGCCGAGAAGACGATCACCGTGCGGATCGACTTTGCCCGCCGCCACCGCCGCTACGAGAAGATCGTGCGCAGCTCGAGCACGCTGCACGCGCACGACGAGAACAACGACGCCAACGAGGGCGACACGGTGCGCGTGATCGAGAGCCGCCCGCTGTCGCGCACAAAGCGCTGGGCGCTCGTCGACGTCTTGGAGCGGGCGCGATGATCCAGAACGAGACACGGCTTAGAGTCGCCGACAACACTGGCGCGCGCGAGATCCTCTGCATTCGCGTGAAGGGCGGCTCGCAGCGGCGCTATGCGTTCGTCGGCGACGTGATCACGGCGACCGTCAAGCAGGCGAACCCGCAGGGCACGGTCAAAAAGGGCGATGTCGTCACGGCCGTGATCGTGCGCACGAAGAAGCCGATCGGCCGCGACGATGGCACGTACATCGCGTTCGACGAGAACGCTGCGGTGATCATCGACGACCAGAACAACCCGCGTGGCACGCGCGTGTTCGGGCCGGTCGCGCGCGAACTGCGCGAGCGCAACTTCATGAAGATCGTCTCGCTCGCGCCGGAGGTCCTGTGATGGCCAAGCGGCGCGCGTTGAAGATCCGCTCCGACGACCACGTGAAGATCACGTCCGGCAAGGACCGCGGCAAGACCGGCAAGGTCCTGCGCGTCGAGCCGGCGAAGGAACGCGTGTACGTCGAGGGCCTGAACATGGTCAAGCGCGCCGTACGCCCGCGCGTGAACCAGAGCTCTTCCAACCTCCCCGGCACCGAGGGCCAGCTCGGCGGCGTGATCGAGCGCGAGGGGCCGGTGCACATCTCCAACGTGATGCTGCTCGACGCGAAGGGCGCCCCGACGCGCGTGCGCATCGAGCGCGCCAGCGGCAAGCGCGTGCGCGTCGCCAAGCGCACCGGCGCGGAGCTCGACTGACGATGGCCTCCGCGACCGCCGACGCCCCGCCAGCGCGACTGAAGACGCGCTACTTCGAGGAGATTCGCCCGGCGTTGATCGAGCGCTTCGGCTACTCCTCGGCGATGCAGGCGCCGCGTCTGGAGAAGGTGACGCTGAACATGGGCGTCGGCATGGCCAAGCAGGACTCGAAAGTGCTGAAGGCCGCGACCGAGCAGCTCGCGACGATCGCCGGCCAGCAGCCGAGCGTGCGGCGCGCGCGCAAGTCGATCGCCGCGTTCAAACTGCGCGAGGGCATGCCGGTCGGCGTCGCCGTGACGCTTCGCGGCGAGCGCGCGTACGAGTTCCTCGACCGCCTCGTCTCGATCGCGATCCCGCGGATTCGCGACTTCCGCGGTCTGAACCCGCGCTCGTTCGATCACCGCGGCAACTACTCGATGGGCGTTCGCGAGCAGATCATCTTCCCCGAGATCGACTACGACGCGATCGACCAGGTTCGCGGCCTCGACATCACGATCACGACGTCCGCGCAGTCCGACGTCGAGGCCTACGCGCTGCTCGCCGCGCTCGGCATGCCGTTCTCGGCGCACGGTCGCCCGAAGGGCTACGACCCCGAGGCCGACGCCGCAGCCGAGGCCGAGCACGCGTCCGCCCAGGCAGCTGAAGCCGCCGCAGAGCCCGCGGTCGAGCCGGTGGCCGTGGTCGAGGCCGAGCCCGAGCCGGCCGCCGAGGCCGCGTCGAGCGAGGAGTCGGAGGCGAGCGAGGAGTCGGAGGCCGCGCCCGAGGTTCAGACGGCCGCCGAGCCCAAAGCCGCCGCGGAGCCCGACGGCGCCGCCGAGGACGCGACGGAGGCAAGCGCCGAGCAGGCATCGGACTCAAACGAGCAGCAGGCGGATGACACCGCCGAGAAAGAGAGCGGCGACTGATGGCCAAGACCTCGCTGCGCGTCAAGCAGACGCGCAAACCGAAATACAAGACGCAGGCCTATACTCGGTGCAACCGCTGCGGGCGTCCGCGCGCGGTGTACCGCAAGTTCGGGCTGTGCCGCATCTGTCTTCGCGAGCTGGCTCACAACGGCCAGATCCCCGGGATGACGAAGTCCTCCTGGTAGCCCGACTGCACGACCTTCTTTCTGAGCAAACAGCCATGTCCATGACCGATCCGATCGCCGACTTCTTGACGCGCGTGCGCAATGCGATTCACGCCGCGCACGAGACCGTCGAGATCCCGGCCTCGAAACTGAAGAGCGAGCTCGCGCGAATCCTCGCCGAGCAGGGCTACATCGACTCGTACTCGGTGATCTCCGAGCCGGACGGCGGCGCCGGGCAGCTGATCCAGATTCGCCTGAAGTACACCGACGACCGCCGCTCGGCGATCTCCGGCCTGCGGCGTGTCTCGCGGCCCGGACGGCGCACGTACGTCGACGCAAAACACATCCCGAAGGTGCTCGGCGGCATGGGCACCGCGATCGTCTCGACCTCGCATGGCGTGATGACCGGCCACGACGCTCGCTCTGCGGGCGTCGGCGGCGAGGTTCTCGCGCAGGTTTGGTGAGCTGGGCATGTCGCGGATCGGCAGACAACCAATCGCGGTCCCGAGCGGCGTGACCGTCGCGATCGAGCCCGGCGAGGTCCGTGTGAACGGCCCCAAGGGAGAACTCTCCGAGCGCATCCCGCGCGACATCGAGGTCAAGCAGGACGGCGAGCAGCTGCTCGTCACGCGTCCGACCGACCGCGGCGAACACCGCGCGCTGCACGGCCTGACGCGTTCGCTCGTCGCGAACATGGTGCAGGGAGTCACGGCCGGATACGAGAAGCGCCTGGAGATCCAGGGCGTCGGCTACCGCGCGCAGCTGAAGGGCAAGAACCTCGAGCTCGCGGTCGGCTACTCGCATCCGGTGCCGATCCCGGCGCCGGACGGGATCGAATTCGAAGTGCCGCAGCCGACGCGCGTCGTCGTCAAAGGCATTTCCAAGCAGCTCGTCGGCGAGACGGCCGCGATCATCCGCAAGCAGCGCCCGCCGGAGCCGTACAAGGGCAAGGGCATCCGCTACGAGGGCGAGTATGTGCAAAGGAAGGTCGGCAAGCGCGCATGACCGTGCTGACGAAGCCTCAGAGCCGGCTCAAACGGCGCCGGCGTGTCCGCGCGAAGATCACAGGCACGGCTGAGCGGCCGCGGGTCTCGGTGTTTCGCTCCAACCAGGGCATCTGCGCGCAGCTGATCGACGACGTCTCCGGCCACACGATCGCGGCTGTCAACTGGTATGAGCCAGACCTGCGCGGACTGGCCAAGCCGGAGCGCACGAAGCGCGCCGGCGAGCAGCTCGCCGAGCGCGCGAAGGCGGCGGGTGTCGCGCAGGCCGTGTTCGACCGCGGCGGCTACCGCTACCACGGCCACGTGCGCGCGTTCGCCGAGGCGATCCGCGAGGGCGGGATCAGCGTCTAGCGGCGGCTCCGCGCGCGACCGCTACCCTCTCAAACGCCATGAGCACCGCTTCCGACCGATCAGTCAGCTCCGCCGGCCTCGACCTGCAGGAGCGCGTCGTCGAGATCAACCGCGTCGCGAAGGTCGTCAAGGGCGGCCGGCGCTTCTCGTTCACCGCGCTCGTCGTCGTCGGCGACGAGCGCGAAGTCGTCGGCGTCGGCTACGGCAAGGCGAACGAGGTCCCGCTGGCGATCCAAAAGGGCGTCGAGCGCGCGAAGAAGGACCTGTTCCGCGTGCCGAAGCACGGCAGCACGATCACGCACCAGACGACGGGCGTCTTCGGCGCCGGACGCGTGTTCCTGAAGCCGGCGTCGCCCGGAACCGGCGTGATCGCGGGCGGCGGCGTGCGCGCGGTGCTCGAGCTCGCGGGCATCCACGACATCCTCTCCAAGAGCCTCGGCACGCAAAACCCGATCAACCTCGTCAAGGCGACCGTCGCCGGCCTGCGCGGCCTGCGCACGCCCGCGGAGGTCGGCGAGCTGCGCGGCCTGTCGGTCAACAGCGTGCTCGGCCTCGGCGGCGAGACGGCCAACGGCGGCGCCGCCAGCGTCGAGGAGTCGGCGAACGGCGTATCCGCCGACGGCGAGCTCGCCGGCGAGTCGCAGAGCGCTCCCGAGCCGGAGGCGGCCGCGGCGACTGCGAACGGCGGGGCGTCTTCCTGATGGCCGTGCTGAGCGTCACGCAACTGCGCTCGCGCAACGGCGCGAACAAGAAACAGCTCGACACGCTGCGCTCGCTCGGCTTGCGTCGAATCGGACACACGGTCGAGGTCAAGGACTCAGAGCAGGCGCGAGGAATGCTGCACGCCGTGCGCCACCTGATCGACGTTCACGAGGGCAAGTCGTGAGCCCGGCCGACAGCGAGAAGCAGGAGCGCATCGGCCTGCACTCGCTCGCCCCGGCGCCCGGCAGCCGCCGGCCGCGCAAGCGCCTCGGGCGCGGCGAAGGCTCGGGCACGGGCAAGACGTCCGGCCGTGGCCAGAAGGGCGCCGGCTCGCGCTCGGGCTCCAAGCGCCGCGCGCGCTTCGAGGGCGGCCAGATGCCGATCCACATGCGCATGCGAAAGCTGCGCGGGCCGCACATGAAGAAGTCGATGCCGTTCGAGCCGTTCCGCACGCACTCCCAGCCGGTCAACCTCGCCGCGCTCGAGCAGCGCTTCGACGCCGGCACGGAGGTGACGATCGAGCTGATGCAGGCGAACGGCCTGGGCAAGCGCAAGGACGTTCCGATCAAGGTGCTCGCCAAGGGCGAGCTGAGCAAGGCGTTGACCGTTCACGCACACGCCTTCAGCGCCGGCGCGCGCGAGCGCATCGAGGCCGCCGGCGGAGCCTGCAAGCTCGTCGAGCGCTAGCCGCCCGCGGCCGTGCGGGCCGCGGCGCCGATAGTCACATCCAGCTGAGGCGCATCGACTAGAATCGGCCGCTCCGCGGGAGCGAGCGCAGCGACGCTCTGAGCCGCGGACCCAAGCCATGCTCTCGACGATTCTCAACGCGTTCCAGGTTGCGGAGATCCGCAAGAAGATCGCCTTCACGGCGGGGATGCTGCTGATCTACCGGCTCGGCTCGCATATCCCCGTGCCGGGCGTGAACCTCAGCGCCGTCAACAACATCCAGAAGGAGTTCGGCGGGTCGAACATCCTCGGCCTGCTCAACCTGTTCTCCGGCGGCGGCCTCTCGCGGATCGCGCTGTTCGCGCTCGGGATCATGCCGTACATCACGGCGTCGATCATCCTGCAGCTGCTGCAGGTCGCCGTGCCTTCGCTCGAAAAGCTCTCCAAGGAAGGCGAGGTCGGCCAGGCGCGGATCACGCAGTACACGCGCTACCTGACCGTCGGCCTCGCGTTCGCACAGTCGATCGGGTACGTCTTCCTGTTCCACACGCTGCAGGCGAAAGCCGGCGAATCGGTCGTCACGCACTTCGACGCGCCGCACATCTTCCTGATCGTCGTCTGCCTGACGACCGGCTGCGTGATGCTGATGTGGATCGGCGAGCTGATCACGCAGCGCGGCATCGGCAACGGCATCTCGCTGCTGATCTTCGCGTCGATCGTCGCGCGGCTCCCAGGCGGGATCCAGACGTGGTGGACCTCGCAGGACCAGGTCTTCAAGGTGATGATGCCGTTCCTCGTGCTCGCGGTCGTCGCCGGGATCGTGTTCGTGCAGGAAGGGCAGCGGCGAATCCCGGTGCAGTACGCCAAGCGCGTGATCGGGCGGCGGATGACCGAAGGCGGGCAGACGTACTTGCCGCTGCGCGTGAACATGGCCGGCGTGATCCCGGTGATCTTCGCCGCGAGCATCATGGCGTTCCCGCCGACCGTCGGCCAGCTGATCAAAACGCACTGGGGCCAGCAGCTGTCGGACTTCTTCTCGCCGAACAGCTGGCACTACGTGATCGGCGAGTCGATCTTCATCCTGCTGTTCACGTACTTCTACACGGCCGTCACGTTCAACCCGGTCGACCAGGCCGACAACCTGAAGAAGTACGGCGGCTTCATTCCCGGTGTGCGTCCCGGTCGCCCGACGGCCGAATTCCTCGACCGGATCCTCGCCCGGCTGACGTTCCCCGGCGCGCTGTTCCTCGCCGCCGTCGCCGCGCTGCCGACGATCCTGATCGCGCGCACGCACCAGAACATCCCGCTCGGCGGCACCTCGATCTTGATCGTGATCGGCGTCGCGCTCGAAACGATGAAGCAGCTCGAGGCGCAGCTGATGATGCGAAGTTACGAGGGCTTCTTGAAGTAGCCGGCGGGCAGCGCAGGTAGGTAGGCTGCCTTCCGACTTGTCCGAACTCAACCTGATTCTGCTCGGACCGCCGGGCGCCGGGAAGGGGACGCAGGCGGACCGCCTGCGCGACGACTTCGCGATTCCGCACATCTCGACCGGCGACATGTTGCGCTCGGAGGTCGTCGCCGGCAGCGAGCTCGGCCGCGAGGCCAAGCGCTATATGGACTCAGGCGATCTCGTGCCCGACGACGTGATCGTCGGGATGATCGTCAAGCGCGTCGAAGACGCCGACGCGCGCGACGGCTTCCTGCTCGACGGCTTCCCGCGCAACGCCGAGCAGGCCGAAGCGCTGGCGCGCGCGCTCGCCGGCCTGCGGCGCCGGCTGACCGCGGCGCTGCTGATCGAGGCGCCCGACGACGAGCTCGTGCGACGGCTCGCCGGGCGCCGCGTGTGTGTGAAGAACCCGAGCCACATCTACCACGTCGAGTTCGACCCGCCTAAGCACGAGGGCGTCTGCGACCAAGACGGCTCGCGCCTGATCCAGCGCGACGACGACAAGGAGGAGACGATCCGCCACCGCCTGGACGTCTACCACTCGCAGACCGAGCCGCTGATCGAGCACTACGACGAGCAGGGGCTGCTGCGCCGCTTCGACGGCACGCGCGAGCCGGACGAGGTGCACGCGCGGATCCGCGCGGTGATCGCGGCGCTGCGCCTGGAAGGCCCCTGAGCTCGCGCCGCACGCCGCGGCCGGCCGAGCGGCGTCAGGTCGCAAGCTAAGCTCCGCGGGTGATCATCAAGAAGTCGCCGGAGGAGATCGAGAAGATGCAGCGCGCCGGCGCGATCCTCGTCGCGGCGATGGACGACATCGAGTCGCGGATCGCCCCGGGCGTCAGCACCGAGGAGCTCGACGAGGCCGCCGAGTGCTTCATCCGCGCGCGCGGCGCCGTGCCTACGTTCAAGGGTTATCGCGGCTTTCCCGGGTCGATCTGCGCCTCGCCGAACGCGATGATCGTGCACGGGATCCCCGGGCCGTACAAGCTCATGCCGGGCGACATCATCTCGATCGACATGGGCGTCACGCTCGACGGCTGGGTCGCCGACGCGGCGCGGACGTTCGGCGTACAGGAGATCGCGGCGCAGGCGCAAAACCTGCTGAGCGCGACCGAGCGGTCGTTGCACGCCGGCGTCGCCGAGTGCCGCGCGGGCAACCGCATGGGCGACATGTCGAGCGCGATCCAGCGCGTCGCCGAGTCCGCCGGGCTGTCGGTCGTGCGCTCGCTCGTCGGTCACGGGATCGGGCGCAGCATGCACGAGGACCCGCAGGTGCCCAACTACGGAAGGCCCGGCAAGGGGCCGCTGCTGCAGGAGGGCATGGTGCTCGCGGTCGAGCCGATGACGACCGCCGGGCGCGCGAACGTCCGCGTCGCGGGCGACGGGTGGGCGATCTTCTCCGAGGACGGCTCGCCCGCGGCGCACTTCGAGTTCACGGTCGCGATCACCGGCGACGGACCGAAGGTGCTGACGCCGTGGCATCTGCCGCCGCTCGAGCGCGAGCTCGACTCGACGCCGCAGACCGCCGCAAGGCAATAGGAGTTGCTACCATCAGGTGCCGTGCTCTAATGAGGACGTACGTCCTCACGAGCAACTCCTCGACCAGGTAGCGGCGGCCGCAACGGCAGCCAGAGCCCGGTCGCCGGAACAAGCGCCGAAAGGGATCATGAAGGTAAGACCGTCGGTCAAGCCGATGTGCGAGAAATGCAAGATCATCCGTCGCCACGGGGTGGTGCTAGTGATCTGCCAGAACAAGCGCCACAAGCAGCGCCAGGGATGAGCGAAGCGAATCCGGTCAAGCGAGCCGTGAAGGCGAGCCTCGTCATCAGGACGCGCAGCCGGATGCTGCGCGAGGGTGTTCGCTGATGGCTCGTATCGCAGGCGTCAACCTGCCCCTCAACAAGCGCTCGGAGATCGGGCTGACCTACATCTACGGGATCGGCCGCGCGACGTCGAACAAGGTTCTCGCGCAGGTTGGCGTCAGCCCGGATACGTACGTGCGCGACCTGACCGAGGACGAGGTCGCGAAGCTGCGCGACGCGATCGACGAGAACCTGACGGTCGAGGGCGACCTGCGGCGCGAGCGCTCGCAGGACATCAAACGGCTGCAAGAGATCGGCTGCTATCGCGGGCTGCGCCACCGCCGCGGCCTGCCGGTGCGCGGGCAGAAGACGAAGACGAACGCGCGCACGCGCAAGGGCCCGAAGCGGATGCAGGTCGCCGGCAAGAAGAAAGCCGGCAAGAAGTAATGCCGCCCGCTCCCAAACGCGCGCGCGGCCGGCGCAAGGTCAAAAAGAACATCCCCGTCGGCCAGGCGCACATCAAGACGTCGTTCAACAACACGATCGTCTCGCTGACCGACACGACGGGCAACGTGATCGCGTGGGAGTCGGCCGGCGGCGCCGGCTTCAAGGGCTCGCGCAAGTCGACGCCGTTCGCCGCGCAGGTGACGGCCGACGCGGCCGCGCGCAAGGGCCTCGAGCAGGGGCTGCAGAAGGTCGAGGTCTATGTCAAGGGGCCGGGCTCCGGTCGCGAGACGGCGATCCGCTCGCTGCAGGCCGCCGGCCTCGAGGTGACCGGCGTCAAGGACGTCACGCCGCAGGCCCACAACGGCTGCCGTCCGAGAAAGCGCAGGCGCGTCTGATGGCACGCGACACGGGCGCGCAGTGCAAGCAGTGCCGGCGCGAGGGGCAGAAGCTGTTCCTCAAGGGCGAGCGCTGCCTGACGGACAAGTGCGGCGTCGAGCGCCGCTCCTACCCGCCGGGCGAGCACGGCCGCGGTCGTCTGAAACAGAGCGAGTACCGCGTGCAGCTGCGCGAGAAGCAGAAGGCGCGCCGCTACTACGGCGTGCTCGAGAAGCAGTTCGCCGGCTACTACCAAAAGGCCTCACGCCAGCCAGGCATCACCGGCGAGAACCTGCTCGCGCTGCTCGAGTGCCGTCTCGACAATGTCCTCGTGCGCCTCGGCTTCGCGGCCTCGCGCCGCCAGGCGCGCCAGCTGATCCGCCACGGCCATTGGACGGTCAACGGCCGGCGGGTGAACATCCCCAGCTATCAGGTGAGGGCGGGCGACGTGATCGCGATCAAGGCGAGCACGCCGGCAACGCAGGTCGTCAGGGACGCGACCGAGCTCACCGGACAGATCCCCGCGTGGCTTCAGGCCGACCACGAGTCGCTCACGGCCAAGGTGCTGCGCAAGCCGGAGCGACGCGAGGTCGCCGCGCCGGTGCAGGAGCAGCTCATCGTCGAGCTGTACTCGAAGTAGCAGGTACTTCAAGGCGCCGGGCCCGAGATGGGCGGCGCTTCCGAGCCGGCCGTCGAAGCGACGCCGGTGCGACATCAAAACGACGTTAGGACCCTCATGCTCGACTTCCAAATTCCCCGGATCACAAGCGAGTCCGTGGAGCAGAACCGCGGCACGTTCACGATCGAGCCGCTCGACCGCGGGTTCGGCTACACGTTCGGCAACTCGCTGCGACGTGTGCTGCTGTCCTCGCTCTCGGGAGCGGCTGTCACCAGCGTTCGCATCGAGGGCGTTGCGCACGAGTTCTCGACGATCAACGGCGTCAAGGAGGACGTGACCGACATCGTGCTCAACCTGAAGGGCGTCGTCTGCCGGATGCACTCCGACGCGAGCGAGGTTGAGGCGCCGCTCGTCGTGACCGGCCCCGGCGAGATCACCGCGAAGGACATCGACTTGCCGGCCGGCGTCGAGATCCTCAACCCAGACGTGCACATCGCGACGCTCGAGAAGAAAACGAAGCTCGAGCTGTATATGACGATCGGTCGCGGCCGCGGCTATCGCCCGGCGGAGGAGAACAAGTCGGCCGACCAGCCGATCGGCGTGATCCCGATCGACTCGATCTTCTCGCCGGTGCGCCGCGTCGCGTACGCCGTCGAGCAGGCGCGCGTCGGCCAGAAGACCGACTTCGACAAGCTGACGCTCGACATCGAGACCGACGGATCGATCGACCCGCAGGCGGCGCTGCGCGAGGCCGCCGAGCTGCTGATCAGCCAGCTCGCGATCTTCACCGACGCCGACCGCATCCAGGAGCTGCGCGCGACGCCCGGCGGCCAGCTCGACGGCCACGGCCTGGCGGTTGGCGCCGGCGGTCAGCCGGCGGCGCTGCAGGGCGAGGAGTGGAGCATCCTGATCGAGGAGCTCGAGCTCGGCGTGCGCTCGTACAACTGCCTCAAGCGCGCCGGCATTCAGACGGTCGGTGACCTGATCTCGAAGTCCGAGGCCGAGCTCAACGCGATCCCGAACTTCGGCAAGAAGTCGATCGACGAGGTGATCGAAACGCTGCACGCGCGCGGCCTCAATCTCCGCCAGGACTGAGAAAGCGCCCGCGGCCGACTAGACTTTCGCTCCGCTCATGCGACACCAGAAGACACGCAACAAGCTCAGTCGCGACAGCGCGCATCGCAAGGCGCTGCTGATGAACCTGAGCAAGGAGATCATCGAGCACGAGCGGATCAAGACGACCGAGGCGAAGGCGAAGGCCGTCAAGCCGCAGATCGAGAAGCTGATCACGCTGGCGAAGAAGGGCGACCTGCACGCGCGCCGGCAGGCGCTGTCGACGCTCTCGCAGGACAAGTTCGCCGTGCACAAGCTGTTCGAGGACCTCGCACCGCGCTACGCCGAGCGCCCGGGCGGCTACACGCGGATTCTCAAGCTCGGCCCGCGTCGCAGCGACGCGACCGAGATGGTCTTCATCGAGCTCGTCTGAAAGCGGTCGCTCGCGGCTCGGGCTGCGCGTGCGAGCGAGCGGATCGGCGGCGGCGCGAGATGGTCACGAAGCTGACGCTCGAGTACGATGGCGCCGGCTTCGCCGGCTGGGGGCGTCAGCCGGAGTTGCGAACGGTGCAGGACGTGCTCGAGCGCGCGCTGCGGACCGTGCTCGGCGAGACGGCCACCGACGGCGCGCCGCTCAGGCTGAGCGTCGCCGGACGCACCGACCGCGGCGTGCACGCGTGGGGCCAGGTCGCGAGCTACCGACACGAGGCCGTCGACCCGCTGCGCCTCAACGGCCTGCTCGACAACGACGTCGCGGTGCTCGCGGCCGAGCCGATGCGCGATGACTTCGACGCGCGTCGCGATGCGCGCAGCCGCACGTACTGCTACCGCGTGCTCGCGCGTCGCGCGCGCAGCGTGTTCGAGCGCGATACGGCGTTCTGGATCGCCGGCGAGCTGGACAGGGAGCTGCTCGGCGAGTGCGCGCGGCTGCTGCGCGGCAAGCATGACTTCACGGCGTTCACGCCGAGCGAGACCGAGCACAAGCGGTTCCAGTGTGACGTCGAGCGCGCCGAATGGCTCGTCGACGGCGACCTGCTGTCGTTTTGGATCGAAGCCGACATGTTCCTGCGCCACATGAACCGCGTGCTAGTCGGGACGATGCTCGACGTCGCCGCCGGCCTGCGCACGGTCGAGGAGTTCGCGGCGCTGCTCGATGGGCGCCGACGCGCGGAGGCGGGGCGTACCGCGCCGGCGCGCGGGCTGGCGCTCGCGAGTGTTGCCTACGAGTGATCGCGCGAGCGCGCGAGCCGAGCCTGCCCCTATGCTGGACGAGAAGCGATGCTCAACGTGCTGCTGACAAACGACGACGGGATCGAGGCCGACGGGCTGCAGTGCCTGCGGGTCGCGCTGGCTGGCGTCGAGGGCGTCAACCTGGCCGTGATCGCGCCCGACGGCAACCGCTCGGCGATGGCGCGCTCGATCACGACGCGCCGGCCGCTGTGGGTCGAGAAGGTGCCGTTCTCAGACGGCTCGACCGGCTACTCGACCGACGGCACGCCGGTCGACTGCGTGCGCCTGGCGAGCCTCGGCCTGATCGAGGGGTTCGCGGCGGATCTCGTGGTCGCGGGCATCAACCACGGCGCGAACCTCGGCGATGACATCACCTACTCGGGGACGGTCGCGGCGGCGCTCGAGGGCGTCGTGCTCGGGCTGCCGTCGATCGCCGTCTCGCAGCAGTCGCGCGCACGCGCGCTCGACTACCGCTTCGACGGTGGCTTCGGGTTCGAGGTTGCGGCGCGGTTCGTCGCGCGGATGGTCGAGCGGATCGAGGACGTGCCGCTGCCGGCGCGCACGCTGCTGAACGTCAACGTCCCGGCGGGCGAGCCGAACGGCGTGGAGGTCGCGAGCCTCGGCAAGCGGATCTACCGCGACGAGCTGAAGCTCGAGCACGAGGAGGAGCGCGGCCGGCGCTACTGGATCTACGGCTCGGACCCCGGCTTCCACGACGATCCGGGGACCGACCTGGCGGCGGTCGCCGCGGGACGCGTCGCGGTGACGCCGATCCACTTCGATCTGACCGACCGGCCGGGTCTCGACGCGCTGCGGCGCTATGACTTGGAGGCGCTGCTCGCGCCGCCGGTCGCGGATCGGCCGACGCCCGAGGCGCCGTGAGCAGAGCGACGGGCGCGCGAGGCGGCGCACGCAGCGCCGCGCCGGCGGCGGCCGACGCCGAGACGACTAGCGCCGAGCGAGCGGCGCGGGCGCAGGAGTTGCGCGAGCTGCTCGAGCACCATGCGCGCCGCTACTACGTCCTCGACGACCCGGAGATCGGCGATGACGAGTACGACGCGCTGCTCGACGAGCTGCGCGCGATCGAGCGCGAGCGCCCGGAGCTCGTCACGCCGGACTCGCCGACGCAGCGTGTCGGCGGCGAGCCGGTCAGCCGCTTGGAGAAAGTCGAGCACCTCGAGCCGATGCTGTCGCTCGGCAACGTGCGCTCGGAGGAGGAGCTGCGCGCGTGGGTCGAGCGGATGCGCAACCACCTCGCGCGCGAGGGAATCGACGCGCCGCAGTTCCAGTACGTCGTCGAGCCGAAGATCGATGGCCTCGCGATCAGCCTCGTCTATCGCGACGGCGCGCTGCAGCGCGGCGCGACGCGCGGCAACGGTGAGATCGGCGAGGACGTGACGCACAACCTGCGCACGATCGCCGCGATCCCGCTGCGCGTGACAGACGCGCCGTCGCTGGTCGAGGTGCGCGGCGAGGTGTACATGTCGCTCGCCGACTTCACAGCGCTCAACGAGCGGCGCGCGGAAGCCGGCGAGTCGACGTTCATGAACCCGCGCAACTCGGCGGCGGGAACCGTGCGCCAGCTCGACCCGGCCGACGCAGCGAAGCGGCCGCTGTCGATCTGGTGCTACCAGGTCGGCGTCACCGACGGGCTTTCGTTCGAGCGTCACTCGCAGGCGCTGCAGTGGCTGCGCGAGCACGGCTTCCGCGTCAACGCCGACATCAAGCTGCTGGCGAGCGAGGACGAGGTGATCGCGCAGTGCGTGCAGTGGCAGCAGCGCCGCGGCGAGCTCGACTTCGAGATCGACGGCGCGGTCGTGAAGGTTGACGACCTCGAGCTGCAGCGCCGGCTCGGCTCGGTGGGCCGTGACCCGCGCTGGGCGGTCGCCTGGAAGTTCCCGCCGACGACGGCGCTGACGACGCTGCAGCGGGTCATGTGGAACGTGGGCAAGTTCGGCGACCTGCGTCCCTACGCGGCGCTCGCGCCGGTCGAGGTCGGCGGCGTCACGATCCGCATGGCGACACTG
>DATHND010000093.1:0-4362 GCA_035486335.1 Solirubrobacteraceae bacterium | reverse complement strand
CGCTGTTCAGCGCGGCCAAACGCCTGCTCGTGTTCGCGCGGCTGACGCGGACGGCGCCCGTCGGCGCGGCGCGCGTGCCGCTCTCGCAGCGACCGCCCGGGGCCGAAGAAGCGCTCACCGGCGATCAGCTCGAAGAGCCGGCGCGCGCGCGCCGGCGCGCCGTGGCGCCGACCCGCCGATCACTGCCAAGCGTGCTCGAATCCGTCCAGCCCCGTCTCGGTTCCATCCCCGGCGACTAGCGTCACGCCGGGAGCGCCGGCGAGCACCTCGCCGATCCACGTGACGCCCACCGCGCCGGCGCCGAGGACGGCCGACTCGACGCGCTCGCGCGCGTGCGCCGGCGCGCAGAAGCAGAGCTCGTAGTCTTCGCCGGCGCTCGCCGCGAGCTCGCGCGGATCGACGCCGAGCGCGGCGCATACGTTGGTGACGCCGTCGGCGAGCGGCAGCCGCTCGAGCTCGAGGCGCAGTTGCGCGCCGCTTGCGCGCCCGACGTGGCCGGCGTCGGCGGCGAGGCCGTCGGACAGGTCGATCATCGCGTGGACCCCGGCTGCTGCCAGCGCGCGGCCCTCGTCGAGCCGCGGCGTCGGCACGCGCTCGCGCGCGAGCAGTCGCTCCCGCAGGGAGGTGCGCGGCACTTGCCCGTCGCGCACCGCCAGCGCGGCGCCGGCGCCGCCGAGCGAGCCGGTCACGCCGACGAGGTCGCCCGGACGCGCGCCGTCGCGCCCGACGAGCTCGCGCTCCTGCTCGGCCCAGCCGACGACCGTCGCCGAGACGGTCAGGACGGGGGAGCGCACGACGTCGCCGCCGAGGATCGTCGTGCGCGCCGCGTCGGCGGTCGCGCGCGCGCCGCGCACCAGTGCGAGCGCGTCGTCCTCGTCGAGCTGCGGCGGCAGGCCGAGCGCGAGGTACGCCTCGCCGGGCTCGGCTCCCATCGCGGCGAGGTCCGACAGCGCGCCGGCGAGCGCGCGCGCGCCGATCTCAGCCGGCGTCATCCAGCCGTCGCCGAGGCGGAAGTGAACGCCGTCGACGACGGTGTCGACGGAGACGGCGCACAGCGGCCGGCTGCGCACGACGGCCGCGTCGTCGCCCGGACCGCGGACGATGCGCGAGCGCTTGCTCGCGCCGCCGCGCCGAGCGTCCGCCGCGGGGCTCGCCGCGCGCGCCAGCTCGGCTTCGATCGAGTCGATCAGAGAGCGCTCGGCGATGAGGCGCTCAGCGATGCCGGTAGACGATCCGCGCGCGGTCGAGGTCGTACGGGGAGAGCTCGCAGCGCACGCGGTCGCCCGGGAGGATGCGGATCCGGAAGCGCCGCATCTTTCCGGCGACGTGACCGAGCACGACGTGGTCGTTGTCGAGCTTGACGCGGAACATCGCGTTGGGCAGGGCCTCGATCACCTCGCCCTCGAATTCGACCTTGTCCTCCTTCGGCACTGCTGGGTACCCCTATCTGGGCGACGCTCGTGCGAGCAGCGGCCCGTCGTCAGCTTCGACTCGCCGGGTTCAAGCTACCAATGTCTGGCTATGGAGGCGGTCATCGGCGACGCACGTCACGCCGCGCCGCTGCTAACGGAGCGCGCGTCGCAGCCACTGTTTCAGAGCTCTGTGGCTAACCGGGACCGGCCCCGCCTGTCCCCGCCCCGCCGTTGCCGCCGCCCGTGCCGTTGCCGCCGCCGTTACCCCCGCCGCCGTTACCTCTGCCGTTGCCGTTGCCGTTGCCGGGCGACGCCGGCGCTTCCTGCTTCGGTTCGGCCGGTGTCGGGGCGCCGACGCCTCCCCTGCCATGTTCCTTCGCCTGCGGATGCGTCGGGTGTTCGTGGCGTTCTTCGCTTCCTTCTTCGAATGAGGAGCGCGACTGCCCGGTCGTCGCGAATTTGCCGTAGAACGGCGTGTAGGAGATCGGTTCGTTGGCGGATTTGAACGGCACGCACGTCTTGCCTTCCTCGACGGCCGACATGTACGCATGCCAGATTTCGGCCGGCAGGTAACCACCCTGCTGCGGCTCGCCGTGGACGTCGGTCATCGAGACGCGCCTGTTCGGGTAGCCCATCCAGACGACGGTCGAGTAGTTCGGCGTGTAGCCGTCGAGCCATGCGTCGACGAGTTCGCTCGTGGTGCCGGTCTTGGCCGCCGTCGGGCAGCTGATCGCCGAGCGCGTCGCGGTGCCGCTTTCGACGTTCTGTTTGAGGATGCTCGTCTCCTCGGCGGCGACCGCTTCGCTCAACACCTTCACACGATGCGGCTGGCCCCAGTTGTTGTCGACATGTCCGTCGGGGAAGACGACCTTGGTGATCGCGATCGGCGTGTTTCGGTAGCCGCCGTCGGCGAGCGTCGCATAGACGTTGGCCATCTCGAGCGGCGTGACGCCGAGCGTCAGTCCGCCGAGCGCCTCGGCGGCGTAGCTGTGCAACGGGCTGACGACACCCATCTTGCGTGCCATTTCCGTGACCGTCGACTCGCCGAGGTCGGCGGCGAGTTGGGCGTAGACGGTGTTGTCGGAGGTGAGCGTCGCGTTGAGGAGGTTGATCGACTTGTTCAGCGACGTTCCCTCGAACGTCTTCACTTCGTAGGTCGGGTAGCCCTGGAGCCAGCCGGCCGAAAGCGTGTGCGAGAGGTAGTACGTCGAGTTCGGGTCGACGCCGCGTGAGAGCGCGTCGGCGAGCACGATCGCCTTGAACGTCGACCCTGGCTGGCGATGTCCCTGCGAGGCGAGGTTGTACTGCGATTCCTCGTATGACTGCGACTCGGCCATCGCCTCGATGTCGCCGTTTGCCGGGTTGATCGTGACGATCGCCGACGCCGGGTCTTCGGGCTGGTTGAGCACGCCGGCGATCGCTTTGCGCGCGAGCGCTTGCATGTGCAGGTCGATCGTCGTGGAGACCTTCAGCCCTCCCTGCGCGACGGTCTGCGCGCCGTAGCGTTTGACGAGCTGCTGATGAACGTATTCGAAGAAGAAGTCCTCTTTGCGCTGCGCGTAGAAGTAGCCGCGCTTGATTTCCAGCGGCGCCGCCTCCGCCGCGCGCGCTTCGCTCGCGCTGATGTAGCGCAGTTCGGCCATCTTCGCGAGCACCTCGTTGCGCCTGCGCTTGGCTTCTTTGGGCGCGGCGAACGGGTTGTACTGCGACGGCGCCTGCGGTAGGCCGGCGAGCAGCGCCGACTCCTGCAGGTCGAGCTGTGAAGCCGGTTTGTCGAAGAACTGGCGTGAAGCCGCCTGCACGCCGATCGCGGTCTGCCCGCCGAGCGTCCCGTACGGGACGCTGTTGAGATAGCTCGTCAGGATTTCGCGCTTTGAGTGACGCTTGTTGTACTCGATCGCGAGCTTCGCCTCGACGATCTTCTGCTTCAGCGTGTGCTGGTCGCCGCCGAGGTACAGGTTGCGCACGAGCTGCATCGTGATCGTCGAGCCGCCCTGCAGCGCTTGACCGTGGGTGATGTCCTTGATCGCCGCGCGGAAGATCCCGGTCAGGTCGACGCCGTTGTTTTTGTAGAAGCGCTGGTCCTCGATCGCGACGGTCGCGTTCTTCAGGCTCGTCGGGATCTGACTCCAGGAGACCGGCGTGCGCAGCTGGTCGGACTGGATGAAGCCGAGCCGCGAGCCGTCGGCGGCGAACACCTGCGAGGAGCCGCCGCCGATGATCGGACGCAGCGAGCCGATCGCCGGCGCCGACTGCGCGACGTTGAGCACGTAGCCGACGGCGGCGATCGCGCCGACCACGAGCGCGCAGACGAGCACGCCGCCGCCGATCAGCAGGAACCGCGTCGGACCGGCGCGGTGGTGCCTGCGCCGGCGCTGTCGAGCCTGTCGAGACATCCCGGACCTTCGAGATTACCTGCCGTATTGTGATTTCCTGCCGGTACGCCGCCTTTTCCGTCGCGGCTCCTCTCAGCCCCGTGCCCCGACCATGACCCCGGACACAGCCGAGCTCGCGATCGCCGAGCCGACCGGCGAGTCGCCCGCTCCGCTCGAGCTGACGCCCGGCGGCCGGCGCGCTCGCGTCCGTGAGCGCGCGCAACGCGCGCTCACGTCGGTCCGCGAGGACCCGGCTCGCGCGGCCGCGGTTCGCGATAGCTGGCGCGCGCTGTGGAGCTCGCGCCTGCTGATCTGGGTCGCCGCGGCGTTGACGGTTGCGACGTACGGGTCTGGGCCGATGCGCCATGCGTTCAACCCGCGCGGCCTGACGCGCGGCCTCGGCTGGCTTGGGAACGTGCTGGCGGCGCCGGCGGCGCGCTGGGACGCGGCGTGGTATCTGGTGATCGCGCGCTACGGCTATCGTCCCGACCTCGGCGCGTTCACGGCTTCGCGCGCGGCGTTCTTCCCGCTGTACCCGCTCGGGGTGCGCGCGCTCGGGTCGTTCGGGCTGCCGC
>DATHND010000092.1:0-10374 GCA_035486335.1 Solirubrobacteraceae bacterium | reverse complement strand
CCCGAACTGGTCGAGCAGCTTCGAGGACTTCTTGCCCTCGCCCGCGGGCGAGCCGGCGCCCGAACCCGAGCCGCCTGAGGAGCCCTGGCGGCGCCCGCCGGGTCCGGAGAGCATGCGGATGACCTCGTTGCGGATCTTCTCCGAGTCGGCGTCGAAGTCGAGCAGGATGCGCGCCGCGACGCCCTCGTTCTCGCGCACGAGGCCGAGCAGGATGTGCTCGGTGCCGATGTAGTTGTGGCCGAGGCTCAGCGCCTCGCGCAGCGCCAGCTCGAGCACCTTCTTGGCGCGCGGCGTGAACGGGATCTGGCCGGACGTGACCTCCTCGCCGGAGCCGACGATCCGGACGACCTGCGCGCGGACGCGCTCGACGGTGATGTCGAGGCTCTCGAGGACGCGCGCGGCGAGGCCCTCCTCCTCGCGCAGCAGCCCGAGCAGGATGTGCTCGGTGCCGATGTAGTTGTGCTTGAGCGTCCGCGCCTCCTCCTGCGCGAGAACGACCACCTGCCGGGCCCGTTCTGTAAATCGCTCGAACATGCTTTTCCTTCCTGCGAGGACGGTGCCTCTAGAGAGCTATGTGGTCTGGTCCTTGGGGGTCGACGCCTCACCGGCAGTCTACCAACCGGCCCAACGGCGCCGTTGGGGTTCAAATCGTCAGCGCGGCTCTCCAGCTTGAGGTCCGCACGCGCGCCGCGAGCCGCCCGGAGCGCCCTCCGATCAGTCGCGCATCGCCGGGAACAGCACGACCTCGCGGATCGAATCGCGCCCCGTCAACAGCATCACGAGCCGGTCGATCCCGACGCCGACGCCACCCGCCGGCGGCATCCCCTGCTCGAGCGCCTGCACGAACAGCTCGTCGTACGGATGCGCCTCCTCGTCGCCGCCCTCGGCGGCGCGCAGCTGCGCCTCGAAACGCTCGCGCTGCACGTCGGCGTCGTTGATCTCCGAGAAGGCGTTGGCGATCTCGATGCCGCCCGCGAACGCCTCCCAGCGCTCGACGAGGCCCGGCAGCGAGCGGTGCTCGCGCGCGAACGGCGAGAGCTCGACCGGGTAGTCGCGTACGAACGTCGGCTGCACCAGCTTCGGCTCGACGAACTTCGACAGCAGGTCGTCCGCCATCTGCGCCCACGTCGCCCCCTCGGTGCGGATCGTCAGCGCGCGCCGCGCGATCTCTCCCGCCAGCTCGCCGGCGTCGCGCGCACGTGAGACGTCGATGCCCGTCGCCTCGGCGATCGCCTCGACGAAGCTCACGCGCCGCCACTCGCCTGCGAAGTCGAGCTCGCCGTCGTAGCCGATCGCCGCGACCGCCGCCCGCACGACCCCTTCCAGGCGCACGGCCGCGTCGTCGTAGTCGGCGTACGCCTCGTAGAGCTCGACCATCGTGAACTCCGGGTTGTGCTTCGTCGAGACGCCCTCGTTGCGAAAGTCCTTGCCGAGCTCGTAGACGCGCTCGAGGCCGCCGACGAGCAGGCGCTTGAGGTACAGCTCGGTCGCGATCCGCAGGTACAGCGTACGGTCGAGCTCGTTGTGGTGCGTCGTGAACGGGCGCGCGAGCGCGCCGCCGTACAGCGGCTGCAGCACCGGTGTCTCGACCTCGACAAAGCCCTCGCCGTCGAGATAGCCGCGCACCGCCGAGATGATCTTGGCGCGCTCGATGAACACGCGGCGCGTCTCCTCGCTGGACATCAGGTCCAGCTCGCGGCGGCGGTGGCGCGTCTCCACGTCGCTCAAGCCCGCGTGTTTGTCCGGCGGCGGGCGCAGCGCCTTGGCGAGCAGCGCGAACGAGTCGACACGCAGCGAGATCTCGCCGCGCTTGGAGCGCAGCGCGGCGCCGTCGACGCCGAGCAGGTCGCCGACGTCGAGCGACGTCAGCCGCGTGAACGCCTCCTCTCCGAGCACGTCGCGGCGCGCGTGCAGCTGGATCTTGCCGGTACGATCGACGACGTCGAGGAACGCCGCGCCGCCTGACCCGCGTCGCGCGGCGAGACGGCCGGCGACGCGGTGTTTGGCCTCGGTCTCCTCGCCGGGCGCGAGGCGCTCGTAGGCTCCGAGAACGTCGACGATCGACTCGACGTTCTCGTATGAGTATGGGAACGACGCCGGGTCGGCCTCGCGCAGGCGCTCGCCCTTCGCGCGGCGCTCTGCGATCAGCTCGGGGAGGCCGTGTTTCGCGCTGGGCTCGGGATCTTTCGTTGGGTCTGTCATCGCGCGTGTGTGACCGGCATCCAGCCTTCAGGCCGAGCCGGCCTCCGCTCCTCGTTACAACTGGGTGAACGCTCCGGCCGCCACGGCAGTTTCCGGGCCGGCCATCCGGGCCGGCTAACTGTATGGCCAACGCGTGGTGCAAGGCACCCCGGGGACGCCCATCCGGGACCGATGCCTCGCCCCGGCCCACGCCCTCCAGGGCGCTCGGCCGCTACTTCAAGCCGACATCGATCTTCGTGATCTTCAGCTTGCGCGCGGGGCCGCGCGGGACCTTGACGGCGACCGTCTCGTTGCGCTTGCGGCCGATCAGCGCGCGGCCGACGGGCGACTCGTTGGAGAGCTTCTGCTCCTCCGGCTTGGCCTCGGCCGACCCGACGATCGTGTACTTGACCGACTTGCCGGTCTTTTCGTCTTTGACGTGCACGACCGAACCGATCTGGACGACGTCGGTCGACAGGTCCTTCGTCTCGATCACGCTCGCCATCCGCAGCTTCTCCTGCAGCTGCGCGATGCGGCTCTCGAGCATCGCCTGCTCGTTCTTCGCGTCGTCGTACTCGGAGTTCTCCGAGATATCTCCAAACTCTCTCGCCTCCTTGATCCGCTCGGCGACCTCGCGGCGCCTCTCGGTCGAGAGCAGCTCGAGTTCGTCCTTGAGCTTCTTCAGTCCTTCGGGAGTGAGGATTACGTCCTTCGGCATCTGGCCCTCGATCGCGGGTTGTGGGTGGGGCCGACGAGCACCCCTGACCGCGCTTCCCGAGCGGGAAATCGGCGGCAGACGGCCCCAGCGAGCGCAGCAGTATAGCGAGGCGCAGACGCCCCTCGCGAACGGCTCAGAGCGCGAGCGCGAGCGCCGTGCGCGAGGGCTGCAGCGCGTCTCGCACCAGCGCCAGCGACGGCGCTTGCAGCAGTGCGGACTGCAGCCGCTTGGCCGCCTGCGCGTCGAGTCCGAGGCGCGCTACGTACCACGGGTAGAACTTGCGCAGATAGCGCGTCGCGCGCGGCTCGCCGAGGTGCTCGACGGCGCGTGCGATCGTCCAATCGAGCTCGCGCACGACCTCCGCGCGTGTCGGAGCGCGTTCGCGCCCCTGCACGAGCTCGGCGAACAGCCACGGGTTGCCGAGCGCGCCGCGCGCGAGCATCACCGCGTCGGCGCCGGTCCGCTCGAACGCCTCGCGTGCGCTTGGCGCGTCGTTCAGACCGCCCGTCAGGATCACCGGCGCGCCGAGCGACGCGACCAGGCGCGCCGCCAGCTCGTAGTCGGGCGCGCCCTTGTGCTGCACCGAGGCCGAGCGCGGATGGAACGCGATCGCCGCGACGCCCGCCTCCTCGACGAGCCGTCGAGCCAGCTCGAAGCCGCTCGTCTCCCCGCGGCGCACGCCCGAGCGCAACTTGACCGTGACCGGCGGCGCCGGCCCGTTTGCGTCGGCCGCCTCGGCCGCGCCCTCGACCGCCGCGCACGCGAGCGCGACCGCCCGGTCGGGATCGTCGAGCATCGCCGCGCCGGCGCCCGTCTTGCACACCTTCGGCACCGGGCAGCCCATGTTGATGTCGATCGCGTCGGCGCCGATGCTCGCGACATGCGCCGCCGCCTCGCGCATGATCGCCGGCTCCTCGCCGAACAGCTGGATCGAGACCGGACCGCCGGCGCGCTCGCGCTGATCGATCCGCAGCATCTCGCCGCACGTCTTCTCGTTGCCGTGCTGAATCGCGTGCGTCGAGATCATCTCCGACACCGCCATCCCAGCGCCATAGCGCTTCGCCTGCAGCCGCACGAACCAGTTGCCGATCCCCGCCAGCGGCGCGAGCAGCACGCGGTTGGGCACGAACAGCGGGCCGAGCATCCACGGGTCGGTCAGGCGCTTCGTTGACACAGCTGGATTATGGCCCGCCCGAAAGCCACCCCCGATGCGCCGGCGATCGGCGGGTTGGAGCGGGATGCGATGTCCATTTTCTGTGCCGCGATAGCAACTGTATATACGCCGTATGCACACCTGCTATCGCCTACGAAAATCGAAAGCCCGCCCACCTCGTCCGGCGCCTGACGACGCACACCCTCTGGCCGCCAATCAAAATCGTTCAGCTGTTCTTCTCGTGCAGCAGGCGAAGACCTGTCAGCGTCAGCAGGTCGTCGACCTCGTCGAGCTCCTCCGTGTACGGCACGACGAGACCGGCGAGCCCGCCCGTCGCGATCGCCGCGGTGCGTTCGCCGAGCTCGTCGTACAGGCGCCTGAGGATCGCGTCGATCGCGCCGGCGTAGCCGAACACGACGCCCGAGCGGATCGCGTCGATCGTGTTCTTGCCGATCACGCTCTTCGGCGGCGCGAGGTCGACCTTCGGCAGGCGCGCGCCACGCTCGGAGAGCGCCTCCAGCGAGATCTCGATGCCGGTCATCAGCGCGCCGCCCAAGTACTCGCCGTCGCGTGAGACGACGTCGAACGTCGTCGCCGTGCCGAAGTCGACGCACACCGCCGAGCCGTTGAAGCGATCGCGGATCGCGACCGCGTTGACGAGCCGGTCGGCGCCGATCTCGCGCGGGTTGTCATAGCGGATCGCCATGCCCGTCTTAGTGCCGGGCCCGACGACGAGCATCTCGTGGCGCAGGTAGCGCTCGGCCATCGCCGTCCACTCCGGCTCGAGCTGCGGCACGGTCGATGAGACGACCGACGCCTCGAGGTCGCCGAAGCCGTAGCCGCGTAGCTCCAGCAGGTTGCGCAACGCCGCGCCGAGCTGGTCGGCCGTCGACTGGCGGACCGTCGCGAACCGCCAGTGCTCGACGAGTTCGTCTCCGCGGAACGCACCGAAGTGCGTCTGCGTGTTCCCGACGTCGACGACGAGCAGCATCGGCGAACCATTATGCTCGGCCTGCCATGTCGACTCCTACCGCCAAGCTGTACGTGCTGCCCGGCTCGCATCCCTGCGCCGCCGTCGAAGTCGCGCTGTGGAGCAAGTCGATCGACTTCAAGCGCGTCGACCTGTTGCCGCTGAGCCAGGTCTTGATCGGCCCGCTGCGTTACGGCGGCACGACCGTCCCCGGCCTGCGTATCGACGGCGAGCGGTTGGTCGGCTCGCGCACGATCATGCGCCGGCTCGATGAGCTCGTACCCGACCCCGCGCTGCTGCCGCCCGCCGGCACGCCGTCATACGCGCCGGTGCTCGAGGCCGAGCGCTGGGGCGACGAGGTGCTGCAGAGCGTGCCGCGGCGCATCCTCGACGTCGCATTCCTGTACCGGCCCGAGGCGATGCTGAGCTACGCCAGCGACGCCAAGCTCCCGCTGCCGAAGGCTTTGCAGCGTCCCGCCACACCGCTGACCGCGCGGCTGATGGCGATCAAGAACAAGGCGCGCGAGGACACCGTGCGCGCCGACCTCGCCGCGCTTCCGGCGCAGCTAGACCGGATCGACGGATGGATCGCCGATCGGCTGCTCGGCGGCGAGCGCGCGAACGCCGCCGATTTGCAGATCGGCAGCACGATCCGCCTGCTTGGCACGGTCGCCGACCTGCGCCCGCTGATCGACGGCCGCGCGGCGGCCGCGCTGACACGCTACTTCCCGCCAATCTCAGGCGAAGTCCCGGCCGGCACGCTTCCCGCCGCCTGGATTCCGCTACCCACGAGCGCCTGACTCAGCGCTACAGTCGCCGTGTGGGGTCGCGCCGGGTGCGATTCCACTGGACGCCATGCGCCTCCTCGACCCACAGTCACTCGGGCAGCACGTCGACCGCCTGTATCGCGCGGCCTGGGGTCTGTGCGGCTCGCGCGAGGACGCCGAGGATCTCGTGCAGGAGACGTTCGCGCGCGTGCTCTCGCGGCCGCGCATGCTGCAGGGCGGCGACGAGCTGTACTACCTGATGCGCGTGCTGCGCAACACGTTCCTGACGAGCCGCCGGACCGCGAGCCGGCGCCCCGTCACCGTCGCGACGCTCGAGGACGTCGTCACGGCCGACCCGAAGGCGATCAGCCGTCCCGAGCAGGCGATCGAGGTGCAAGAGATCTACGCGACGATTGCGCAGCTGCCGGAGGACTTCCGCCTCGCGCTCGTCGCAATCGACGTGCTTGGCCTCTCCTACCGTGAAGCGGCGCGCGCGCTGCACGTTCGCGAGGCGACGATCACGACGCGCCTGTTCCGCGCGCGCAAGCAAGTCGCGCGCCTGCTCGCCGACGAGCCCGGGCCCGGCGGGCGCGAGCGGCGCGCGCCGGACGGCGAGCGGACCGCCCCCACCCCGGCGCGCGGCGACACCGCCAGGAAACGGAGGGAAGAAATGCGCGCCGGCGGAGTCGTCCAGAGTGGAGATGCGCCATGAGCGAGCAACGTCCGACAAGTGAGTCCGAGGCCATCGAGCTGATCCGCTCGATCGACGTGCGCGCGCCGGAGTCGCTGCACGACGCCGTCGAGCAGATGATCGCCGAGCGCCCAGCTCGCCGCGAGCGCGAGTACAGCCTTCAACCGCGACTCGCCACGCTCGGCGCGCTCGCCGCGGCCGTCGTCGCGCTCGCGGTCGTGATCGGCAATAGCGGCAGCTCGCCGACGCTCAGCGTGCGCGACGCCTCGGCGCTGACGCTGCGCGCGGCTACCTTTGGCGCGCCCGCCGAGAGCTCCTCGAACCACACCGAGCTCGTCGCGTCGGTCGACGGCGTCGCGTTCCCCTACTGGGGAGCGCACTTCGGCTGGCGCCAGACCGGCACGCGCACCGACGCCGTCGACGGACACACGGTCACGACCGTGTTCTACGAGAACTCGCTCGGACACCGCGTCGGCTATGCGATCGTCGCCCGCAGCGCCCCATCGCAGATCACCGGCGGCGTCGTCGCGCGCCGCGACGGCACGGCCTACCGGCTGCTGACCGTCGACGGCACGCCCGTCGTCGCATGGATACGCGCAGGCCACCTGTGCGTCATCTCCGGCCGCGGCGTCGACGGCGCGACGCTGCTGCGCCTCGCCAGCTGGTCCGAGCACGGCGCCCAGACGTCCTGACGCAGGCACAGCCGCGGCCGCGCCACGCGCGCGTAGGCGCGGCGCTGCGCCGCCCGCGCGGCGCTCAAACGGATACGTCGAGCGGCGGCCCAGCCCAGCGAACGCCCTCTCCGAGCGGCAGCGCCGCGAGCGCATCCGCCAGGCGCCGCCCATCGGGCGCCGTCTGATCGAAGTCGAGCTCGAGCGCCGGGATCAGCACGAAGCGCCGCACGAGCAGCTGCTCGTGCGGAAGCGTCATCCGCTGCTCACGCAGCTCGAGCTCGCCGAGCGTGAGGATGTCGATGTCGATCGCGCGCGGGCCGTGGCGCACGCCACCGCCGGCTCGCCCGAGCTCGCGCTCGAGCCCCTTGACCGCATCGAGCAGGACGAGCGGCTCCAGCGCGGTCTCGACGCGCACGCACGCGTTGAGGAAGCTCGGCTGATCGAGCACCTCGCCGACCGGGTCCGTGTCGTATGTCGACGAGCTCGCCAGCGGCGCCACGCCGATCGCGCGCAGGCCGTCGAGCGCCGCCTGCAGCTGCGCGCGCCGATCGCCGACGTTCGAGCCGAGTCCGAGCAGTCCGATGCGCGTTGGCACGAGCGCGGCGCTCTTTTCCGCGCTCAGGCGCGCGTCGTGCTCATGCGTCGCCCTCGCGCCAGACCTCGACCGAGACCTCGTCGACGGGCAGCGCGATCGGCGGCTCGGGCTTCGTCGCCTTCACCCACACGCCTTCCAGCTCGTAGTCGGCGAGCAGCCGGTTGGCGATCGTGCTGCACAGGCGCTCGAGCGTCTGGTGCGAGCGCTGCTGTGCGATCAGCGCCACGAGCTGGCAGACCTCGGCGTAGTCGACCGTGTCCTCGATCGAGTCGGTCACCGTCGCGTCGGTCTCGCCGACGTCGAGGCGCAGGTCCAGCACGAGCCGCTGGCCGACCTCGCGCTCGGCCTCGCTGACGCCGTGATGCGTGTACAGCGAGAGGCCGCTGATCTCGACCGTCACCGCCTCGGCCGCTTCGTCCTCGTCGCGCTCCTCGCCGTGGCGCTCGTCGTCGTCTAGCTCGTCGGAGTCGTCACCCTGCTGCTCGCCGTCCATCGCTCGCCCAACGTAGCAGCCGCCACGAGCAGCGCCTCGCGCGCCGGCGCGACGTCGTGCACGCGGAACACGCTTGCCCCGCGCTCGAGCGCGAGCACGTTCGTCGCGAGCGTTCCGGCCAGCCGATCGGAGCCGGCGGGCGTCCCCGCGAGGCGGCCGATGAAGCTCTTGCGCGAGGTGCCGATCACAAGCGGGCAGCCGAGCTCGACGAGCTCGTCCAGACGCGCGAGCAGTTGCAGGTTGTGCTCGACCGTCTTGCCGAAGCCGACGCCCGGGTCGAGCAGCACGCGCCGCTCGTCGATCCCGGCGCCGACGGCGTATTGCAGCCGCTCGTGAAGGAACGCCTTGACGTCGTCGACGACGTCGTCGTAGCGCGGCGTACGCTGCATCGTGCGCGAGGAGCCGAGCATGTGCACGAGGCAGCAGTCGGCGCCGGCCTCGGCGACCACGCCCGCCATCTCCTGATCGGCGCGCAGCGCGCTGACGTCGTTGACGAGCGTCGCCCCTGCAGCCAACGCGGCATGCGCGACGAGCGCCTTGCTCGTGTCGATCGAGATCTGCGCGCCAGTCGCCGCGCTCGCGAGGCCCTCGAGCACCGGACGCACCCGTTCGAGCTCCTCCGCAGCCGGCACCGGCTCGGCGCCGGGGCGCGTCGATTCGCCGCCGACGTCGACGATCGCCGCGCCGTCGTCGATCAGCCGCAGGCCGTGCGCGATCGCGGCGTCCGGCTGCAGGAAGCGTCCGCCGTCGGAGAACGAGTCCGGCGTCGCGTTGACGATCCCCATCAGGCGGAAGCCCGCTAGCGAACCGTCGACGCGGCGCGGAGCGGCGTCCTCAGTCACTCGCGTGCTACTCCCGCACGCCACGCTCCCTGCGTCCTTGCTCCGCTTGGTCGACGGCCCGCTAGCAACTTTGGGGCATTGACCAATGCCTAAACCAGCTTCGGCGGCTCCGGGTCGTGTCCGCGCGACTCGGCGGTGCCGCCGGCGAGTCCCGGGCGGGGGATCGTGCGCGGCGCTTCGCGCTCCGGCGCTCCGCGGTCGGCCGGCATCGGCGGCGCCGGCAGCTCCGGCCCGGAGTCCTCCTCGGCGCCGAACACCTCCTGCTCGCTCTTGCCGGCGAGCAGCGCGTTGAACTCCTCCTTCTCGATCGTCTCGCGCTTGACGAGGATCTCGGAGATCTTCGTCAGGTCGTGCTGGTGCTCGGTGAGGATGTCGCGCGCGCGCTGGTGCGCGTTCTCGATGATCCGGCGGACCTCGTCGTCGATCTCGCGCGCGATCTCGTCGGAGTAGTCGGGCTCGGTCGAGAACTCGCGTCCGAGGAACGGCTGGCCGTGATCGTGGCCGAACACGCGCGGCCCGAGCTTCTCGCTCATGCCGAAGCGCATCACCATCTGCTTCGCCGTCGCCGTCACCTTCTCGAGGTCGTTCGACGCGCCGGTCGTGATCTCGCCGAACACGAGCTCCTCGGCGGCGCGACCGCCGAGCGTCATCGACATCGTGTCCTTCAGCTCGGCGCGCGTCGTCAGGAAGCGGTCCTCCTGCGGCATCGAGATCGTGTAGCCGAGCGCCTGGCCGCGCGAGATCACCGAGATCTTGTGGACCGGGTCGGAGAACTCGAGGAAGTGGCCGACGATCGCGTGCCCCATCTCGTGGTAGGCCGTGATCAGCCGCTCCTTCTCGCTCATCACGCGCGTCTTCTTCTCGGGGCCGGCGATCACGCGCATGATCCCCTCCTCGAGCTCTTCCTGGCCGATCTCGCGCTTGCCGGTGCGCGCGGATAGCAGCGCCGCCTCGTTGATCAGGTTCGAGAGGTCGGCTCCGGTGAAGCCCGGGGTCTGGCCGGCGAGCGCGTCGATGTCGATCACCTTTGCGAGCGGCTTGCCGCGCGTGTGCACCTCGAGGATCTTCGCGCGACCCTTGCGGTCGGGACGGTCGACGGCGATCTGGCGGTCGAAGCGCCCGGGGCGCAATAGCGCTGGATCGAGAATGTCGGGCCGGTTGGTGGCCGCAATCATGATGATGTTGTCCTTCGCCTCGAAACCGTCCATCTCGACAAGCAGCTGATTGAGCGTCTGCTCACGCTCGTCGTGGCCGCCGCCGAGGCCGGCTCCGCGGTGCCTTCCCACAGCG
>DATHND010000091.1:0-15895 GCA_035486335.1 Solirubrobacteraceae bacterium | reverse complement strand
CAGCAGCTGCGCCATCGGCTTGCCGAACAGGTTCGAGCGCCCGACGACGACCGCCTCGGCGCCCTCCAGCCGCACGCCCGTCTGCACGAGCAGCTCCCGCACGCCCAGTGGCGTGCACGGGCGCAGCCCGGGACGCCCGAGTGACAGGAGTCCCGTGTTGACAGGCGTCAGCCCGTCGACGTCCTTCTCCGGCGGGATCAACTCCGTCAGCGTCGCGCCGTCGAGGTGATCGGGCACGGGGAGCTGCAGCAGGATGCCGCTGACGTCCGGGTCGGCCGCCAGCTCGTCGAGCTCCCCGGTGACGCGCTCATAAGTGGAGTCGGCCGGCAGCCGGCGGTCGAACGCCTGCATCCCGACCTCCGCGCTCGCGCGCTGCTTGCCCCCGACGTACACGGCCGAGGCCGGATCGTCGCCGACGAGCACCGTCGCGAGGCCGGGCACGCGGCGCGTGCGCTCGCGAAACAGCTGCACCCGTTCGGCGATCTCGGCGCGCACCCGCGCCGCGATCGCCTTGCCGTCGATGACCTCCGCGCTCACGGCGTGGATGCTACGCATTGGCCTGGCGGCCGGCCACGACGGCGCTCAGCGCTTGCTGACCGGCGCGTACTCGGCCATCAGCTTGCGTTCCGAACCGTCGCCGGCGAAGCGCACGACGATCACGCCGTCCGGCTCGACGCCGGTTATGACGCCGTCGCCGAACGCCGCGTGCACGACGTCGTCGCCGAGCCGGAACGTCGTCGCGACGGCGGTCGCCGCCTGCGAGTCGGCCCACTCGCCGCCTGCGCCGTCCGCCGAGGCGCCATGGAGCACCGTAGCGCGCGCGCCGCGGCCGAGACCGGCCGTGATCGGCCCCGTGCGCTGGCCGATCCGCAGCCGGTCGCTCGGCTCGACCTCGTCGAGCAGCTCCGCCGGGATCTCGCTGAGGAAGCGGCTGCGCAGCCCGATCGTCTGCGCGCCGAACACCGCGCGGCGCTGCGCGTACGTCAAGTACAGCTCGCGCATCGCACGCGTCACGCCGACGTAGAACAGTCGGCGCTCCTCCTCGAGCCCTCCCTCGTCGAGCGCGCGCGAGTGCGGGAAGACGCCCTCCTCGCAGCCCGCGATGAAGACGATCGGGTACTCCGTTCCCTTCGCGTTGTGCAACGTCATCAGCGTCACGAGCCCGTCGTCGTCGCTGCGCATGTCGGCGTCCGCGACGAGCGCGATCTCCTGCAGGAACACGTCGAGCGTGTCGCGCTCGGGCTCGGCGCTCGCGTCGAACTCGCGCCCGACCTCGACGAGCTGCTCGAGGTTCTCGATCCTCCCCTGCGCCTCGATCGTCCGCTCGGCCTCGAGCGCCTCGACGTAGCCGCTCTGCGCGAGAACCGCCTCGATCAGGTCGCCGACCGGCACGACCGCGTCCGCACGATCGCGCAGCTCGGACATCGTGTCGATGAAGCGCCGCAGCGCCTTGATCGCCGCCGTGCCGAGACCCGGCACCTCCTCCGGCGCGGCCGCCGCCTGCCACACCGAGACGTCGCTCGTGTCGGCATGCGCGAGCACGCGCGCGAGAGACGTCTGGCCCAGCCCGCGGCGAGGACTGTTGGCGATCCGCGTGAAGCTGACGACGTCGAACGGGTTCGCCAGGAACGACAAGTAGGCGATCGCGTCCTTGATCTCCGCACGCTCGTAGAACTTCGTCCCGCCGATCACCTGATAGGCGATCTCGCGGCGCACGAGCGTGTCCTCGATCACGCGCGACATCGCGTTCGTCCGATACAGCACCGCGATCTCCTCGCGCGACGCGCCCTCGTCGACGAGCCGCTCGATCTCGCCGACGACGAAGCGCGCCTCGGCGTGCTCGTCCTCGAGCCCACGCAGGTGGATCGGCGCGCCCTCGCCGAGCTCGCTCCACAATCGCTTTGCGATCCCGCCGCGGTTGTTCGCGATCACCGCGTTCGCCGCGCGCAGGATTCGCTCGCTCGAGCGGTAGTTCTGCTCGAGCTTGACGACGCGCGCGTCGGGGAAGTCGTCCTGGAAGTCGAGGATGTTCTTCACCTCTGCGCCACGGAACGAATAAATCGATTGCGAATCGTCGCCGACGACGGCCAAGTTACGGTGCCCGGGGATGCTCAGCCGGTTTCCCCGCGCCGGCTCCTCGCGCCCGCCGCCGACGAGCAGTTGCAACATCCGGTATTGCGCGTAGTTCGTGTCCTGGTACTCGTCGACGAGCACGTGGCGGAAGGCCGTCTGATAGCGCTCGCGAACGTCCTCGAACAGCTCCAGCAGGTTGACCGTGCGGAACAGCAGGTCGTCGAAGTCCATCGCGTTCATCCGCAGCAGGTCGCGCTCGTACAGCTCATAGACGTCGGCGAGCATCTCGTCGAACGGCGAGCCGACCGCTTCGCGCAGGTCGGACGCCGCGCGCAGGCGGTTCTTCGCCGCCGAGATCTGGTTGTGCAGCGCCGCCGGCGTGTAGCGCTTGGGGTCGACGCCGACCGCGTCGGCGCTGCGCTTCGCCAGCCGCCGCGCGTCGGCTTGGTCGTAGATCGTGAACTGGCGCGTGTACCCGAGCCGCGCGGCCTCCGCGCGCAAGATCCGCGCGCACGCCGCGTGGAACGTCATCAGCCACATGCCGCGCGTCGTGCGCCCGAGCAGCCGCTCGACGCGTCCGGCCATCTCCTTCGCCGCCTTGTTCGTGAACGTGATCGCGAGGATCTCGTTCGGCTGCGCCTCGTCCGTGTAGATCAGATGCGCGATCCGATGCGTCAGCACGCGCGTCTTGCCACTGCCCGCGCCCGCGAGGATCAGCAGTGGGCCCTCGCCGTGCGTGACGGCCTCGCGTTGGGGCTCGTTGAGGCCTTCCAGCAGCTCCTGGAGGTGCTCGGCGTGGGGGTTTGCGGCCATTTACTCAGGATAGGTGCGCGTGCGGCCGACCGGGCCGCCGTCAGCCCGAGGCTCGCCGCCGCGAAGCGATGCCGCTCCGACGCGTCAGCCGCCCGCCGGGTTGCGCCCCTTCACGGTGCGCAGCGGCCGCACCTCGGCGATCGGCTTGGCCTCGTCATCGGAAAGCTCGGCGACGGTTCGCTCGAGCGCGCCGATCCTGCTCGCGAGGCCCTGGATCGCCTCGGCGATCGGGTCCGGCAGGTGAATCCAGTCGGCGTCGGGGCCCTCCGGCCTGCGACCCTCGACGCGCACCGGGTGCCCCGGGTTGCCGACGACCGTCGAGTTCGGCGGCACGTCGGTGATCACGACGCTGTTCGCGCCGATCTTCGCGCCGTGGCCGATCGTGATCGGACCGAGCAGCTTCGCGCCCGAGCCGATCGTCACGTTGTCCTGGACCGTCGGATGGCGCTTGCCCGTCGCGAAGCCCGTACCACCGAGCGTCACGCCCTGGTACAGCGTCACGTTCTCGCCGATGTCCGCCGTCTCGCCGATCACGACGCCCGTGCCGTGGTCGATGAACAGGCCGCCGCCGATTTTCGCCGCCGGGTGGATCTCGATCCCCGTCAGCGTCCGCACGACCATCGAGATCAGCCGCGGCAGCAGCGGCACGCCCGCCGCGTCGAGCGCGTGCGCGATCCTGTGCGCGAGCAGCGCGTGGATCCCCGGCCACGTCGCCAGCAGCTCGAGCTGACCGACGTCGCGCGCCGCCGGATCGCGCGTGCGCGCCGCCTGCAGGTCGCGGCGCAACTCCTTCGCGACGCGCGCGAGCTCGAAGCCGGCCATGCGCAAAGCGTAGCGGCCCGATCGCAGATCGTTGACTGTGCAGCGATCTTCGCCGTGGTCAAGGTCGCGCGGCGAGTTACCGCGACAGCGCCAATGCCCCGCCGACCGTGATCGCAGCGCCGCCGAGCGGCGTGAACGAGCCCTTCGCGTTCAGCGCGAAGTGTCTCTTGTCGCGCAGCGCCCGTCGGCCCGCCGGCGTCAGCCTGACGACGATCCGCCCCGTTCCCGCCCGCAAGAACCGCAGGTGACCGGACGCGATCAAGAGCGGCGTCGCCGTGATCCCACGCGTGCCCGTCGCCCCGCGATACCAGTAGATCCTCACCGTCCCCGCCTCCGGCGCCGCGAACGCGACCGTGAAGCTGCCCGCGCGAGTCAGCGGCGCGATCCTCGCCGCCCTGCCCGACGGGGCCAGCGCCCGCTTCAGCAACGCAGCGATCCGCGCACGGCTGACGGTCGGCGTCGTCGATCCGAGCACGCCCGTGCCCGCGGCCCGCGTCGCTTCGCCGGCCGTCGTCTGCGAAGCCGCCGTCGTCGCAGTGGGACTCGGCGCTTCGATCGGCGCCAGCGGAAGCGTCCGCGCGACCGCCATCCCTCCTTCGTTGCTCGCCTGCACCTGGCAGTAGATCCGGCGTCCGATGTCCGCCGCCGTCAACGCGTACGTCGAGGCCGAGCCGCTCTGCGGCGGACCGGACTGCAGGACCTGTCGCGTCGCGGCATCGACGAACGAGAACGTGAACGTCGGTTCGTTTGTCCACGTGCCCGATTCGCACGTCAGCGCGTGCCCCGGGCCGAGCACGCCGTGGACGAGCACGCCCTTGCCCCGCGGCGCGAGCGGAAGCGGTTCGTCGCCTTCGACGAACTCCCTGATCTCGGGCGCCGTGACGTTGGCGAACGCGCTCTGCGAGCCGGCCGCGCAGGACACGCCAGCGACGGAACCGGCCGTCTCGAGCACGCCGATCACGCTCGGCGGCGTCCCCGCCACGAGCGCGCCGCCTCCGTCGAGCGTGCAAGCCGAGCCGCTCGCGCCGCTCGCGCACAGGAACAGCGCGCTCGCCGCGAACGCGCCTTCGCCGATGCACGCGGGCGCGCGCGTGAATCCGAGCGTCGTCGCGAGCGAGTTGAGCGCCCCGCTCGGCGCTTCGCCGGGCGCCTCTTCGCCGAACCCCGAGATCGTCGCTTCGCCGCCTTCTTCCGGGGGCACGCTCGATGTCGGCAGCGCGATCGCGCCAACCGTCGAGGAGAGCGTCAGCGGCGCGGCCAGTTCGAGCACCGCGACGTCGTCCACCGCAGGCGATGGCGGCGTCGGCGGTTCGTAGTCCGGGTGCAGACGTTCGCCGGCGACGGATGCGATCTGCACCCCTACGCCTTCCGGCAGCTTCTCGGCGGGAGCGACCGCCGCGCCGGCGACGACGCGCAGATCGGTTCGCGTCCGACCCGCGACGCAATGCGCCGCCGTCAGCACCCGACCCACGCCGAGGATCGAGCCGCCGCAGACCAGCGACGCCTTGCCCGCTTCGGGTTCGACGTAGATCGCCGCTTGCCACGGGAAATGTTCGAGCGACGCCGGCGCCCCGCCGACGATCGCCGAAGCGCTCGAGGCCAAAGCGAGCGCTGAGGACACGCTCAGCGCCGCACACGCCAACAGCGTCCTGCATACGCGTCCACGACCGATCATGGCGCGAAGAATGCCTGAGAGACGTAGCGCTCGCCAGAGTCCGGCATCACGACGACGATCCGCTTCCCCTTCGACTCCGGCCGCTCGGCGACCTGCAGCGCCGCCCACAGCGCCGCGCCGCACGAGATCCCCGCGAGCAGCCCCGCGCGTCGCGCGCACGCCCACGCGGTCTGGATCGCGTCGTCGTCGGACACCGCGATCACCTCGTCGAGCAGCTCTCGGTTGAGCACCGACGGCACGAAGCCCGCGCCGATCCCCTGGATCCGGTGTGGTCCCGGCCGCTCGCCCGACAGCACCGCCGAGCCGCGCGGCTCGACCGCGACGACCCGCAGCTTCGCGTTGCGCTCACGCAGGTGCTCGCCGACGCCCGTGATCGTCCCGCCCGTCCCGACCCCCGCGACCAGCACGTCGATCCGCCCGTCCAGCGCGCGCTCGATCTCCGGGCCGGTGTGCTTGCGGTGCGCCTGCGGGTTCGCCGGGTTCGTGAACTGGTCGGGCAGGAACACGTCGCCCTCGCTCGCCAGCGCCCGCGCCGCCTCGACCGCCTCGCTCATCCCGCCGAGCGACTCCGTCACCTGCACCCGCGCGCCGTACAGCCGCAACAGGCTCTCGCGCTCGCGACTCATCCCCTGCGGCAGCGTCAGCACGAGCTCGTAGCCCTTCGCCGCGCAAACGAACGCCAGCGCGATCCCCGTGTTGCCGCTCGTCGCCTCGACGATCGTCGTGCGGCCCGGCTCGATCCGCCCCTCGGCCTCCGCCGCCTCGATCATCGCCACGCCGATCCGGTCCTTCACGCTGCCGCCCGGATTGAACGACTCGAGCTTCGCGAACAGCTCGACCCCGTTGCGCTCCGCCGCCGTGCCTTCGAGCATCCGCGCGAGCGCGACGAGCGGCGTCCCGCCCACGAGCTCCGAAATGTTGATCGGGATTCGGGCCATCGGCCCGGACGATAGTGAAGCGGCTAGCGCTTGCGTGGCTTCTTCAGGCTCAGCCGAACGCTCGCCGACCGCGCCACGATCGGCGTCGGCACGACCCGTGCGATCGCGAGGCTCGCGTTGCCCCTGCCCTTGTGCAGCCGCAGCCACCGCTGACCGGCCTTCGACAGCTTCACCGTGATCACCCGCGTCGTTCCCGTCGCGATCGAGAAGCTCCCCGTCGCGATCGTCCGCAGCGTGAAGCCGCCGCCCTTCGCCTTGATCCTGTAGCTCAGCGCGATGCTCCCTCGACACGGACCGCTTCCCGTGCGCGCGAGCCGCAGCGCGACGCTGCGGTAGCGCGTCACCGCCAGCCGCTTCTTCGCGACCGACACTCGGCACGCGGCGTTCGACGCGACGAACGACTGCACGCCGCCGGACGCGTGCGTGCTCGTCGTCGTCTTCGGCGGATCGGTCGTCGTCGGTGTTGTGCCAACCGGCGTGTTTGCTTCTTCTTCGAACGTGAAGCGGTCTTTCGCGGAGATCGCGCTCGTGCCGCCTCCCGGTTCGGGCGTCGTCACCGTCACATCGACCTTGCCCGCCGGCTCGGCCGGTGTGACCGCCGTGATTTCCGCCGCCGTACGCACCGTGAACGACGCGGCCGCCGTGCCGCCGAAGCGCACCTGCGTCGCTCCGTTGAAGTTGGCGCCCTCGATCACGACTTCCGTGCCGCCCGACGTCGGTCCACGCGCCGGTCGCACCTTCGTGACTGTCGGCGGCGGGATCGCTTCCGGGGGTTCTTCGAAGAACACCCACGCCGCGCCCGTGCGCACGTCGTCGCGCGGCGCCCCGATCGCCGCCGTCCTGCCGTCGCCCGACAGCGCGACCGACGTCCCCAGCCAGCCCTTACCCGATGCTTCGCCTCCCCCCAGCCCTTCGTTCTGGCGCGCCCAGCCCGAGCCCGAGCGCGTCAGCACGCTCACGGTGCCGACCCCCTGCCTCGCGCGCGACGCGCCGATCAGCGCCGTGCCGCCGTCGCCCGACAGCGCGACGCTCGCGCCGAACCGTCCGGCCGCTTCCGGCGGTCCGCCTTCGTTCGGCTTCAGCGCCGCGCCCTGCTCGACGAACCCTGCGCCCGAACGGACGAACGCCCACGCTGCGCCCTGGCCTTCGTCGGCGTCCGGCGCTCCGACGAGCGCCGTGCTCCCGTCACCCGACAGCGCCAGGCTCTTGCCGAAGTGATCGCCGGGCACCGTGCCTTCGCCGGTCAGCTTGCCCAGCTTGCCCGGCACCTGCGTCCAGCCGCTGGCGCCATCGGTGAACGTCCACGCCGCGCCCGTGTAGTTCGCGTCGCCCGCGCCGGCGACGAGCGCCGTCGCGCCGTCGGCCGACAGCGCCACGCTGCGGCCGAGGTGCGCGACGGGGCTTTTTTCTTCGTCCGACAGCTCTGGCCCGCGCGTCCACGTCGAGCCTCCGCCGGAGAACACCCACGCGCTCCCGCGCCCGCCGTGCGCCGACGTGTCGCCCACCAGCGCCGTCGCACCGTCCGCCGACAGCGCGACGCTGCGGCCGAAGCGCCCTTCGTATTGAGCTTCGCCGCCCGCCAGCATCGTCCGCCGTGTCCACGCTTGGCCCGAGCGCGTGAACACCCACGCCGTGCCCGGCGCCGCCGTCGCCGACGGATCGCCGACCAGCGCCGTGCTCCCATCCGCCGACAGCGCCACGCTGCCGCCAAACGCGCATTCGTTCGCTTCTCCGCCTTTTTCCGGCGCTTCTTCCGTGCACCCTTCGCAGCCTTCGGCTCCCGACGCGCACGTCCCTTCTCCTCCTTCGCCCACCACTTCGCCCGGCGTCAGCTTCGCGTCCTGCTGCTTCCACGCCGCGCCCGAGCGCGTGAACACGTACGCCGCGCCGCCGCCGTCCTGGATCGCCCCGACGATCAGCGTGCCGCCGTCCGCCGACAGCGCCGCGCTCGATCCCAGCTCGCCTTCCTTCCCCTCGCCCGCTTCGGCGATCACCTTGCCGCCTTGCTGGATCAGCGGGTCGATCGTCAGCGGATAGCGCGCGTCCGCCGTGTCGAGCTGCAGCAGCAGCCCACCCGGCGCGAGCGCCAGGCGGCTGCCGAGCGTCCGCCCCGTCGCGTCCGTCGCGACCAGCCCGCCGTAGCTGAGCGACGCCGCGCCGGCGCTGAGCGTCACGCTTTGCGCGCTCTGCGACAGCGTCGCGCGCGCGTTGCCCGACAGGCCGAGCCTCAACGTCAGCGTAGCGTCGCTCGCGCTCGGCGCGCGCTTGACCGTGAAGCCCTGCTCGATCCCCAGCGGACCGTTTCGATACCACTCGCTCACGTTCCCGCGCGCGTAGCTCGCGCCGTTCGCGTGCGCCGTCGGCGAGACCTCGCCAAGCGGCGTCTCGACGCCCGCGTCGCCGAGCGCCTGCGCGCTGATCCGCTCGTCGAGCGCGCCGCTGCGCAGCCGCACGCCCGTACGGTCGAACGACGCGCCGATGCCCTGCGCGCGATTGCGCGCCCGCAGCGCCCCGCCACCGCCGACAGCCGTCACTCGGTACGCCGCGACGTCGGCCCCGAGCTGCGCCGAGATCTGGGCGCGCGCCGCCGGCGCCAGCGCCATCAGGCCGCCCGGCGCCGCCGAACGGACGCGCGCTTGCGATCCGGCGCCTCCGCCGGAGTACCCGGCGAGGACCAGCGCCGCGGCGATCAGCGCGAACGCGAGCGCCGCCACAACGGCCAGCTCCGCGGGACGCAGCCGCGAATGTCGTCGAGACACGCGCGTCCGCGCACCATCGAGCCCGATGCGGGCTCCGGTGATCGAGCGATCCATCGCTTGCAGCGGACTCACCGGTCCGAGATCCATGATCCTCCGTACCTTGCTTACCGCCGCAACGCCCGACCTACGCAATCCACTGCGCCAACGGTCGTCCGGCGAATGTCTCCGCCCCGCAAAGTAAACGCAAGATGACGCGAAGTCAATGGGTGGTGCTCGTCCGCGGTCGGGCGCCGACGTACGCCGCGAGGTGCTCGCCGGTCAGCGTGGATGGGACTCCCTCCCGCCCGGCGACGAGCGCGGCGGGCGTTCCCTCGAAGACGATTCGGCCGCCGTCATGGCCGGGGCCGGGGCCGAGATCGATGATCCAGTCGGCGTGCGCCATGACCGCCTGGTGATGCTCGACGACGATCACCGACTTGCCGGAGTCGACGAGTCGGTCGAGCAGGCCGAGCAGTTGCTCGACGTCGGCGAGATGCAAGCCGGCGGTCGGCTCGTCGAGGACGTAGACGCCGGGTGGGCTGGACCGTTTTTCCGACAGGTACGTCGCCAGCTTGATCCGCTGGCGCTCACCGCCGGACAGCGTTGTGAGCGGCTGACCGAGGCTGAGGTAGCCGAGCCCGACGTCGCCCAGCCGGTCGAGGATCCTCTGGGCGGCCGGAACCTGCGTCTCCTCGGATCCGAAGAACTCGCTCGCCTCCGCGACGGGCATCGCGAGCACCTCGCTGATGTCCTTGCCGCCGAACGTGTACTCCAGCACCGACGCCTGGAAGCGCTTCCCGTCGCAAACCTCGCACGGGGCGGCGACGCCGGCCATCATCGCCAGGTCCGTGTAGATCACGCCGGCGCCGTTGCAGTTGGGACAGGCGCCTTCGGAGTTGGCGCTGAACAGCGCGGGCTTCACGCCGCTCTCCTTCGCGAACGCCTTCCGGATCGGGTCGAGCAGCCCCGTGTACGTCGCCGGGTTGCTCCGTCGCGAGCCACGGATCGCGCCCTGGTCGACCGTCACGACTCCCTCCCGCCCGGAGATCGAGCCCTGCATCAGCGAGCTCTTGCCCGAGCCCGCGACTCCGGTGACGACGACGAGAACGCCGAGCGGGATGTCGACGTCGACGTCGCGCAGGTTGTGGGCGTCGGCGCCGCGCACCTCCATGGCCTGCGACGAGGCTCTGACCTTCTCCTTGAGCGCCGCCCGGTCGTCGAGGTGGCGGCCGGTGATCGTGTCGCTCCTGCGCAACCCATCGACGGTCCCCTCGAAGATCACCTCGCCGCCATCGGTCCCGGCCTTCGGGCCAAGGTCCACGACGTGGTCGGCGATCGCGATCGTCTCGGGCTTGTGCTCCACGACGAGCACCGTGTTGCCCTTGTCGCGCAGCCGCAGCAGCAGGTCGTTCATCCGTTCGATGTCGTGCGGGTGCAGGCCGATCGTCGGCTCGTCGAAGACGTACGTCACGTCCGTGAGCGAGGAGCCGAGCTGACGGATCATCTTCGTACGTTGCGCCTCACCGCCCGAGAGCGTGCTCGACGGCCGGTCGAGCGAGAGGTAGCCCAGCCCGATCTCCACGAACGAGTCGAGCGTCTCCCCGAGCGCCTGCAGGAGCGGCGCCACCGACGGCTCCCGCAGGCCGCGGACCCACTCGGCGAGATCGCTGATCTGCATCGCGCAGGCGTCGGCGATGTTGGTCTGATTGATCTTCGACGACCTGGCCTCCTTGCTCAGCCGGGTGCCGTCGCACTCGGGGCATCTGGTGAACGTGACCGCGCGCTCCACGAAGGCCCGGACGTGCGGCTGCAGCGAGTCGACGTCCTTCGACAGCATCGATTTCTGGATCCGCGGGATCAGCCCCTCGTAGGTGAGGTTGATCCCCTCGACCTTGATCTTCGTCGGCTCCTTGTAGAGAAGATCGTCGAGCTCCCTCTTGGTGAACCTCTTGATCGGCTTGTCGGGGTCGAAGAAGCCGCAGCCGATGAAGATCCGGCCATACCAGCCATCCATGCTGTAGCCGGGGATCGTCAGCGCGCCCTCGTTGAGCGACTTGCGCTCGTCGTAGAGCTGGGCGAGGTCGATCTCGTTGACCGAGCCGCGACCCTCGCAGCGCGGGCACATGCCGCCGAGGATGCTGAAGCTTCGCCGCTCTTTCCTGGTGCGCCCGCCGCGCTCGAGCGTGACCGCGCCGGCGCCCGAGATCGAGGCGACGTTGAACGAGAACGCCTGCGGCGAGCCGATCCGCGGCCTTCCGAGCCGGCTGAAGAGGATCCGCAGCATCGCGCCCGAGTCGGTGGCGGTGCCGACGGTGGAACGCGGGTCGGTGCCCATCCGCTCCTGGTCGACGATGATCGCCGTCGTCAGCCCGTCGAGCACGTCGACCTCCGGCCGCGCCTGCGTCGGCATGAAGCCCTGCACGAAGGCGCTGTAGGTCTCGTTGATCAGCCGCTGTGACTCCGCCGCGATCGTGCCGAACACCAGCGAGCTCTTGCCCGAGCCGGAGACGCCGGTGAACGCCGTCAGCCGGCGCTTCGGGAGCTCGACGCTGACGTCCTTGAGGTTGTTCACGCGCGCGCCGTGCACGCGGATCAGGTCGTGGCTGTCGGCCGGTTTGCGACGCACCTCAGATGTGGTACATGCTCGCGCCGGCCTCGCGCAGCTCGCGCTCGATCACGTCGGCGATCGTCGTCTCCGCCAGCACCTTGCGCGCCGCCGCCGCTGCATCCGCGAACGGTCCGTCGGCGTCGCGACCGAGCGGACCGTCGAGCAGCTCGACGACCTCCAGCACGGTCACGCTCGACGGATCGCGCGCGAAGCGGTAGCCACCCTTGACACCGCGCTGCGAGCTGATCACGCCCGCACGCCTGAGCACCGCGAACAGCTGCTCGAGGAACTGCACCGGCACGTCGCGCTTGCGCGCCAGCTCGCCGATCGGCACCGGCTTCGAGCCGGCGCTGCGCGCCAGCTCGGCCAGCGCCAGCACCGCGTACGGCGACTTGCTCGTGATCGAGATCACTGCCAGGCGATGCTACGCGACGCCGCGCACCGCCGTCCGACGGAGCGCTATAGCCAACCGCGCTCGGTGGCGATCAGCACGGCCTGCGCGCGGTCGACCGCGCCGAGCTTGCCGTAGATGTTGTGCAGGTGCGTACGCACGGTGCTCGTCGAAAGCGTCAGCTCGTGGGCGATCTGCTTGTAGACCTTGCCCTCGGCGAGCCGCTGCAGCACGCTCAGCTCGCGTCCGGAGAGCGGGCACGGGTCGACGTGGCGCCGGCGCTGGCTCGGCGCGCTCGGGAGTTCGTACATCACGCGCCGCAGCTCGGCCGGGCCGAGCCCGACCGTGCGCGCGGTGCGCAGCATTTCGGCGGGTGAGACCGGCGCGCCCTGCTCGTAGTGCGCGAGCATGTCGGCGAGGCGCACGAACGCGGCCTCGCCTTCGACATCGGTGTTGTGGTGACGCTCGATCGTCGACGCGATCGACGCCGGCAGCCCCCAGCGGCGCGCGAGCACGCCGCCGACGAGCGCGTGGTCGACGCCGAGCTCGCGCCGCTCCTGGTGGATCCGTTCCTCGGGCGTGCGCGCGCCGCGGTGGACCTGCGACGGGTAGCCGGGGTAGGCGTGCAGCAGCACGAGCTTGCCGACGTCGTGCAGCAGGCTTGTCGCCGTCAGGCGGTCGCGGTGCTCGAAGCCGACCTCGGCCGCGATCCTGTCAGCCGCGTGCTGCGTCGCGAGCGCGTGCAGGCGAAAGCGCTCCGGCGCGGCCTCCCACACGCTCGAGCGCTCGAAGAAGTCGAACGTGCGCACGTGCGCGGCGAGGCTTTGAACGGTCTGCGCCGTCAGCAGCTCGACGGCCGAGACGACCGTGTCGACCCGTCCGCGACCGGCCTGCGCCTGGTTGGCGAGACGCAGCACGGCGATGATCAGCGCGACGTCGGACTCGACCGCCGCGACGATGTCGGCCGTCGCGACGTGGTCTTTCGAGACGACCGAGATCAGCCGGTCGCGCGACTCCGCGAGCGCGGGGAACGCCTCTAGCGCTTCGAACGCGATCGTCAGGCGGCGACCGTGGCCCTCGTTCTGGTGGCGCTCGCCGGCCGCCGGAGGCGCCGGGCCGGCGCCGTTCGTCGACGGCTGCGCCTGGGCGCTGCTCGCCGAGCCCGCGCGACGCGCGCCGTCGGCCGACGCCGACTTGCGCGCCTTCGCCTTCGGCTTCGTGGTCGTGCTCGGCTTGATGGCTGTCTTCGTCTTTGACTTGGCAGCGGTGGCGTTCATGCTCAGGAATTGGGGTTGACCGTCCGTGTCGGCCGCTCCGTACCCCTATCGGCAGCTAAATGCGAGAAATTGAGCCCGGCGGGATCAAATCTCTCGCCTCGTGGAGACCGCGCGAGACGCGACGGGGCGCTCGCGCGCCTCAGCGGGCGGCGGGGCTCGGCGAGCCCGCAAGCGCCGCGTCGACCCGCCGCAGCGCCTCTTCGCGTCCAAGCAATGCGACGCTCTCGAAGATCCCCGGCGAGATCGTCGTGCCGCACAGCGCGACGCGCAACGGCTGGTAGACCTCGCGCGGCTTGCGCTCGCCGCGCGCGAGGACGCCTTCGAGCGCCGCTTCGACATCGGCCTCGGAGAAGCTCGGCGCGTCGGCCAGCGCGTCGCGCACCTCCGCGAGCGTCGCGCGCTTACCCTCGTCGAGCCAGCGCTCACGCGCCTTCGGGTCATCGATTGGCGCATCGAGCAGCGGACCGGTCAGCGGCCAGAAGTCCGCCAGCGTATGGATCTTCTCCTGGCTGATCTCGACCGCGCGCGGAAAGCGCGGGTCATGCCGGAATCCCGCATGATCACTGGCATCCAGGTATGACCCGACGCGCTCGGCGAGCCGCTCGGCGGGCATCTGTCGGATGTAGACGCCGTTCAACCAGCGGAGCTTGACCTCGTCAAAGCGTGCCGGGTTGCGGCTGACCGACTCGAGCGTGAAGCGCTCGATCAGCTCCGGCGTCGAGAGCACCGTCTGATCGTCGCCCGCGCCCCAGCCGAGCAGCGCGAGGTAGTTGCGCACGGCCGCCGGCACGTAGCCGGCGTCGCGCAGCTCGCCGACCGACGCCGCGCCGTGGCGCTTTGAGAGCTTCTTGCCGTCGGGGCCGTGCAGCAGCGGCAGATGCGCATACACCGGCAGCGGCGCGTCCCCGCCGAGCCCGACGCGCCTGGCGGCCTCGAGCACGAGCAGTTGCTTCGGCGTGTTCGACAGATGGTCCTCGCCGCGCACGACGTGCGTGATGCCCGCGTCGAGGTCGTCGATCGCGACGGCGAAGTTGTAGAGCACCGAGCCGTCGGCGCGCGCGATCACCGGCTCGTCCATGTGCACGTGCTCGAAGCGCGTGTCGCCGCGGATCGCGTCGTGCACGACCGTCGCGCCGTCGGCCGGCACGCGCAGGCGGACCGCGCCCGACTCCTCGGCCTCGCCGCGGTAGCCGCGGTCGGCGCCGTACAGCTCCTTGAACGCCCGCACGTCGTCGGCCGTCGCGTTCGAGCGATACGCGAGGTCGGCGTCGAGCAGCGCCCGCAGCGCTTCACCGTGGCGCGCGCCGCGATCGGTCTGCATGATCGGACCCTCGTCCCAGTCGAGCCCGAGCCAGCGCAGCGAGTCGAGGATCTGCTCGACGTTCTCCGGCGTCGAGCGCTCGCGGTCGGTGTCCTCGATCCGCAGCACCATCGCACCGCCGAAATGGCGCGCGAGCAGCCAGTTGAACAGCGCCGTGCGCGCGCCTCCGATGTGCAGCGCGCCGGTCGGCGACGGTGCGAAGCGAACCCTCATAATCCGCCGCCATGCTAATCGGAGCGCACGTCTCCCCCGCCGGGGGCCTGCCGAAGGCGATCGAACGCGGCGTCGATCGCGGCTGCCGCGCGATCCAGATCTTCAACCAGTCGCCGCGCCAGTGGAAGCCGACGAGCTACCGCGACGAGGACGTCGCGGCGTTCACAGAGGCGATCGCCGACAGCCCGATCGACGCCGTCCTGATCCACGCCGTCTACCTGCTCAACTGCGCCTCCGACGAGCAGGAGATCCGCGCAAAATCGCTGACGTCGCTGACGCATTCGCTCCGCGTCGGCGCGGCGATCGGCGCCGCCGGCGTCGTGCTGCACCCGGGCTCAGCGAAGCGCGGCCACGTCGGCGAGGCGATCGCGCGCGCCGGCCAGACGATCGCCGCTGCGCTTGGCGACAGCGAGGGTTGTGAGCTGCATCTCGAGAACACTGCCGGCGCCGGCGGCACGCTGGGGCGCTCGTTCGACGAGCTCGCCGCGCTCCTCGACGCCGCCGGCGCCGAGGAGCGTCTCGGCGTGTGCCTCGACTCCTGTCACCTGCTCGCGTCCGGCTACGACATCCGCACGCCCGAGAAGATGGGCTCGGTGCTGCGCGAGTGCACGCGCAAGCTCGGGCGCGGCGCCGTGCGCTCGCTGCACCTCAACGACTCGCAGACGCCGCTCGGCTCGAACCGCGACCGGCACGCGAACATCGGCGAGGGCGAGCTCGGTCGCAAGGGGTGCGCAGCGTTTCTCTCTGCGCCCTCGCTGCAGAGACTGCCGTGCATCCTCGAGACGGCCGGCGAGAACCGCGAAGGGCCGACGCGCAAGGAAATCGCGCTGGCCAACCGCCTGCACGAGCAGGGCATCGAGGCGCGCGCGAAGCGCTAGGAAGCGCTAAGCTGGTCGGTCTCCAAGTGCCCCCGACACCGGGGGGCTCGATAGCTCTTTGAGGTTTGGACGGGCTCCCCAGCCGGGAGCCCGTCCGCGCCTCGGCTCAGGCTGCCTCCTTCACCGCCAAGTGAAGAGAGAGGTAGAG
>DATHND010000090.1:0-54118 GCA_035486335.1 Solirubrobacteraceae bacterium | reverse complement strand
CTCGCCGGCGTGCTTCGCCCAGAAGCCGAACGCGTTCGCCGCGTAGGAGATCTCCGCCAGCGACGCGTCCTCGAACGTCTTGCCGGTCTCCGAGATGATCGTCGCGATCACCTGGTCGGCGTTGTCCATCAGCCACTTCTGCGCGCGCAGCATGATCCGCGCGCGCCCGTCGAAGCCGTAGGACTCCCAGCCCGGCTGCGCGGCTCGCGCGCGTGCGGCGAGCTGCGCGACCGCGTCGCGATCGAGGTCAGCGACGGTCGCGACCGTCTCGCCGGTCGCCGGGTTCTCGACGGGAATGCCTGCCGGCGCGGGTATCGCGCCGTGCTCGCTCGCGCGTGGCTGCTCGACGCTCTGGACCTGCTCGACGGACGCCATTTTGCTCTCCCCTGTCTCGCTCTGCTCGAAGTCTGGCCCTACGGCCAAACAGACTACTCCTCTATGAGAGCTCGATCGAGGAGATGCCGATCGGCTCGTTCGGGCGATCGCCGGCGTCGGTCGCGACGCTCTCGAGCTTGTCGACGACGTCGATCCCGTCGGTCACCTCGCCGAACACCGTGTGCTTGCCGTCGAGCCACGGCGCGGCTGCGGTCGTGACGATGAAGAACTGCGAGCCGTTCGTGTTCGGGCCTGCGTTCGCCATCGCGAGCGCGCCGCGCACGACCTTGTGGTCGTTGATCTCGTCCTCGAACGTGTAGCCGGGACCGCCGGTGCCGGTCCCGAGCGGGCAGCCGCCCTGGATCATGAAGTCCTTGATCACGCGGTGAAACGTCAGCCCGTCGTAGAAGCCTTCGCCGGCGAGCTTGCGGAAGTTCTCGACGGTCTTCGGCGCGGCCTCGTCGAACAGCTCGAAGACGATCGGCCCCTCGGTGGTTTGCATCGTGGCAGTTGACATGGCGCCTACCCTACCCGCTGCAGCGTGAGCTCCTGCCCGCGCAGCTCGCGCCCGTCGAGCGAGTCGATCACGCGGTCGGCCTCGCCGGCGGGCACCGACAGGAACGAGAAGCGGTCGAGCACAAGCACGTCGCGCACGGCCTCGCCGTCGAGCCCGGCCGAGGAGGTGACGGCGCCGACGATGTCGGCGACGCGCAGCCCGCTCGCGCGACCGCCGCCGAGCACGAGCTTGACGTACGGCTCCTGCTCGTCGCGTCGCGAGATGCGCGGCTTGGAGTGCCGGCGCGGGCGCTCCTTTACGGGCGTCGGCGCGGCGACAGCGCCCTCCTGCCACTGCGCGATGCTCGTGCCGATGTGGCGTTCGATCGCCTCGAGCTCGCGCTTCTGGCGGTCCTCGACGAACGTGATCGCGCGCCCGGAGCGCCCGACGCGGCCGGTGCGCCCGATGCGGTGGACGTACGTGTCGGGGCTCGTAGGCACGTCGTAATTGATCACGTGCGTGACCGTCGAGATGTCGAGGCCGCGCGCGGCGACGTCGGTCGCGACGAGGATCGGCACGCGCCCGCCCTTGAACGCGAGCATCACGCCGTCGCGCGAGCCCTGCGACATGTCTCCGTGCAGCGCCCTGACGTTCAGGCCGCGGTCCTTCAGCGTGCGGAACAGCTGATCGGCGCGGATCTTCGTGCGCACGAACACGATCGCCTGCTCCGGCTCCTCGGCGCGCAGCACTTCGACGAGCTTGTCCGGCTTGGCGCGCGTCTCGACCGGCAGCTGGAACTGCGCGACGGTGTCGATCGTCAGCGTCTCGGCCTCGACCTGGATGATCGTCGGGTCGTACATGTAGCGGTCGGCGAGCTTGCGGATCGGCGGCGGCATCGTCGCGCTGAACAGCGCCGTCTGCCGACTCGACGGCGTCAGCGAGAGGATTTTCTCGACGTCTTCGAGGAAGCCGAGGTCGAGCATCTCATCGGCCTCGTCGAGCACGAGGAAGCGGCAGTCGTGCAGCACGAGCGAATGGCGCGAGATCAGGTCGAGCACGCGCCCGACGGTGCCGACGACGACGTGCCCGCCGGCGCGCAGCTGCGCCTGCTGCGTGCGGATCGGCGCGCCGCCGAACACGGCGACGACGTCGACGCCGCTGCGCGCGCCGTATGCGCGCAGCGCCTGCGTCACCTGGATGCAGAGCTCGCGCGTCGGCGTCAGCACGAGCGCCTGCACTTCGTCGCTGGACGGGTCGACGTACTCCATGATCGGCAATCCGAACGCGGCCGTCTTGCCGGTGCCGGTCTGCGCCTGGCCGATCACGTCGCGTCCCTGCAGCAGCGCCGGGATCGCCTGCTCCTGGATCGGGCTCGGCGACTCGTAGCCGACGTCGGCGAGCGCCTGCAGTGTGCTCTCGGACAGCCCGAGGTCGGCGAATGAGTTGGCCATGGTCAGCAAGCGTGCAGCTTAGGGGTCATGCGACCGGGTCGAGCAGCAGCTTGCCCGTCGTGCGTCGCTCGCGCAGGTCGACGTGCGCCTGCGCGGCGCGCTCGAGCGGGTACGTCGCGCCGATCACCGCCCGTAGCTCGCCGCGCGCGGCGCGTGCGAACAGGTCATCGAGCGCCTGCGCGAACATCCCTTGGCGCTCGAGCGCGTGGAACACGTAGAAGCCGACGACGGCGCGCGAGTGGCGCAGCAACGAGCCGCTGCGCACCTCGTTCGGCTCTTGCGTCGCGATCCCGCAGACGACGAGCCGGCCGAAGTGCGCGAGCGCGGCGTATGACTGCTCGAAGCTCGCGCCGCCGGCCATCTCGAAGACGACGTCGACGCCGGCACCGTCGTTCGCCGCGAGCAGCCGCTCGCGCAACCCGTCTGGGTTGGAGTCGATCGCGATGTCCGCGCCGAGCTCGAGCGCCAGCGCGCGCTTGTCCGCGCTCGACGCCGTCGCGATCACGCGCCCGGCGCCGAGCGGGCGGCCGAGCTGCACCGCGAGCGAGCCGACGCCGCCGGCGGCCGAATGCACGACGACGCTCTCGCCGGCGGCGAGCTTGCCGGCGGTCGTGTACAGGTGCCACGCGGTCGTCCCCTGAATCGCGAGCGCCAGCGCCGTGCCCTCGTCGAGGCCGTCGGGGATCGGGTGCACGAGCTCGCGCGGCGCCGTCGCGTACTCGGCGTAGCCGCCGTCGCCGACGAGCGCGACGACGCGCTCGCCCGTGTCCTCGCGTACGCCCGCGACCTCGCCGCCGGGCACGAGCGGCAGCTGCGCCTTGCGCACGTAGCTGTTCGTGCGCGTGTGCGTGTCGGCGAAGTTCAGCCCCGCGCGCGTGACCTTGATCAGCACGTCGTCCGGCCCCGGCTCAGGCGTCGGCAGCTCGACGAGGCGCAGCACCTCCGGTCCGCCGAACTCGGTCATCTGGATCGCGCGCATCGCCGCTGAGGCTAGCTCACGGCCGCCGCGCGCCCGGGACATCGCGAGCGCCGTCGGACGAGCGGCGAGCGACGTCGCCCGGACGTGCTCTAAGGTGCCCGCCCAATGTCGATCACAGTCGTCGGATCGATCGCCTACGACGCGGTCAAGACGCCGTTCGGCGAGCGCGAGCGGATGCTCGGCGGCGCCGCCGTGCACTTCGCGCTCGCGGCCGCGTTCTTCGACGACGTGCGCGTCGTCGGGCCGGTCGGCGACGACTTCGGCGAGTCCGAGCTCGCCGTGCTGCGCGATCGCGGCATCGACATCGGCGACGTCGAGCGGATCGCCGGCGGCAAGACGTTCTTCTGGCGCGGCAAGTACGGCTGGGATCTGAACTCGCGCGAGACGCTCGACACGCAGCTCGGCGTGTTCGAGGGCTTTCAGCCGAAGCTGTCCCCGCGCTCGCGCGCGAGCGACGTGCTGTTCCTGGCCAACATCCAGCCCGACCTGCAGCGCGACGTGCGCGCGCAGCTGCCCGACGCGCGCTTCGTCGCGCTCGACTCGATGAACCTGTGGATCGAAATCGCGCGCGACTCGCTCGTCGACGCGATCGAGCAGTGCGACTGCCTGATCCTCAACGACGCCGAGCTGCGACAGCTGACCGACAAGCCGAACCTCGTGTCGGCCGCGCGCGAGGTCCTGTCGTGGGGCGACGGCGCCTCGCGACGCACGGCGCGCGGACGCGGGCCGAGCGTGATCGTCGCCAAGCAAGGCTAGTACGGCGCGGCGCTCGTCACGCGCGAGCGCTTCTTCGCGCTGCCCGCGTATCCGCTCGAGACGGTCATCGACCCGACCGGCGCCGGCGACACGTTCGCGGGCGGCTTCATCGGCTACATCGCCGCGAGCCTCGCCAGCGGCGGCGGCGGCGCTGGGGCGAGCGGCGGCGGCGGCGGGGCGAGCGGCGAGCTATCCGACGAGCTGCTGCGCCGCGCAATGGCGCACGCGACCGTGCTCGCGTCGTTCAACGTCGAGCGGTTCGGCACCGAGCGCGTCGAGTGCCTGACGCGCGAGGAGATCGACGCGCGCGCCGCCGAGCTGCACGCGATCACGCAGTTCAGCGGCGTCGGCTGACGAGCGGCGTGCCCGGTCGACGCCGCCGCGACGTGCTCGTCGGCGGGCGTTGCTCATCGCGGTTTCGCAAGCCGATAGCAATCGTATACACAGCGTATATACGGCTGCTATCGGCTTCTGAAGTAGAACAAACACCACACCCTCACCCCCGGTTGTTACCGGCAAGGCGCGGGTATACGATCAGCGCGTGGACGCATGGACCTTCATCTGGCTGATGTTCCTGCTGAAGATCCCGATCGTCGCGCTGTTCCTGATCGTCCGCTGGGCGGTCCGTCAGACGCCCGAGCCGACCGGCGACGGCGACGGTGGCGTCCGGCCGAGCTCGCAGCCGTATCACCCGCATCACCCCCGCAGCCGCAGGCCGCGGCCGCCGCGCCGCGGGCCGCACGGCGAGCCGCCCGCGCCCGCGCCGCGGCGCGTGCGCACGCTCGTCTCGCGCCGACGCCTGCCGCAGCGCTGAGCGCGCCACCGGCCGCTCGCGGGCCGCGGTGTCGCATAATCGAGTTGCGGAGAATCCCCACGCGTCGATTGGAGAGCAGATGAGCATGGAGACGGAGGCGAGCGCGAGCAGCGCCCAAGCGCCCGACAACGGCGCAGCGCCGGCGGACACGCTGACGATCGTCGACAACCGCACCGGCCAGTCCTACGAGCTGCCGATCACCGACGGCACCGTGCGCGCGACCGAGCTGCGCCAGATCAAGGTCGATCCGGACGAATTCGGCCTGCTGTCTTATGACCCGGCGTTCATGAACACGGCGTCGTGCCGCAGCGCGATCACGTACATCGACGGCGACGCCGGCATCCTCCAGCACCGCGGCTATCCGATCGAGCAGCTCTGCGAGCGCTCGACGTACCTCGAGGTCGCCTACCTGCTGATCAACGGCCGGCTGCCGAACAAGGTCGAGCTGGAGGGGTGGATCGACGAGATCACGATCCACACGTTCGTGCACGAGAACGTCAAGGACTTCATGCAGGGATTCCGCTACGACGCGAACCCGATGGGCATGCTCGTCGCATCGGTCGGCGCGCTCTCGACGTTCTACCCGGACGCGAACAAGATCAAAGAGGAGCGCGTGCGCGCAATCCAGATCATCCGGCTGCTCGCGAAGATGCCGACGCTCGCGGCGTTCGCGTTCCGCCACAACATGGGCCAGCCGTACGTCTATCCCGACAACGATCTCGAGTACGCCGGCAACTTCCTCGGGATGATGTACAAAATGACCGAGCTCAAGTACGAGCCCGACCCGCGGCTCGCGCGAGCGCTCGACGTGCTGTTCATCCTGCACGCCGACCACGAACAGAACGCCTCGACGAGCGCCGTGCGCTCGGTCGGCTCGACGCAGGTCGACCCGTACTCGGCAGTCGCCGCCGGCGTCGCCGCGCTGTACGGCCCGCTGCACGGCGGCGCCAACGAGCAGGCGCTGCGAATGCTCGAGCGGATCGAACGCGTCGAGAACATCCCTGACTTCCTCGACGGCGTCAAGGCCGGTGACGAGCGGCTGATGGGCTTTGGCCATCGCGTCTACAAGAACTACGACCCGCGCGCGCGGATCATCCGCAAATACCTCGACGACGTCTTCGAGGTGCGCGGCAAGAGCCCGCTGCTCGACGTCGCGACCGAGCTCGAGAAGCGCGCGCTCGACGACGAGTACTTCACTCAGCGCAAGCTCTACCCGAACGTCGACTTCTACTCGGGCCTGATCTATGAGGCGCTCGGCCTGCCAGTCGCGATGTTCCCCGTGATGTTCGCGATCGGGCGCACCAGCGGCTGGATCGCGCAGTGGAAGGAGCTCGTCGAGGACCCCGAGCAGAAGATCGCCCGGCCGCGCCAGATCTACACCGGCGATCGCGATCTGGATTACGTCCCGATCGAGCAGCGCGGCTGATCAGCGGCGTCGGCACGACGGCGAGCTACAGCACGAGCGTCGCGCCGTTGACGCGCAGCCACTCGCGATCCTCGCGCCAGCTCGGCCGATGGCGCTCCAACAGCGCCCAGAAGCGCGGCGAGTGGTCGAGGATCTCGAGGTGGCAGACCTCGTGCCAGACGACGTACTCGAGCACGTGCGACGGCGCGAGCAAGAGGCGCCAGTTGAAGCTCATCGCGCCATCGGCCGAGCACGACGCCCAGCGCGTGCGCTGGGCGCGGATCGAGAGGCCGCGGTAGCGAGTGCCGGCGAGCGCCGTCGCGCGGTCCAGCCGCGGCGCGATCTCGGCGCGCGCGGCGCGGCGGTACCAACGCTCGAGCGCCGGCCGCGCGTCGCCGTCGGGGACGAGCAGGCGCTCGCCGGCGCGGTGCACGCGCGTGCGCCCGCGCTCGGGCTCGAGCGTCAGCTGCTCGCCGAGGTACGGCACGGTGCCGGCGCGCGCGGCGACGCGCGCGAGCGCCTCCTGCGCCTCGCCGAGGCGGCGCTCGATCCACGGACGCAGCTCGCGCACCGCCGCCGCGGCGGCGCGCTCGGGTGTGCGGTGCGGCAGCACGACCTCGACCTCGGCGTGCGCGTGGACGTTGACGCGCACGCGTCGTGCGCGCGCCGAACGGCGGACGGTGTACGGGATGTCGCTCACCGGCAGGAGGGTACGCGTCGGACCGGTGGCATTGCTCGGGCCGAGTGCATAATCACCGCACGATGGTCAAATCGAGGGTGCGACTGCCGCGCGAGGTGCGCGAGCCCTATCAGGTGTACCTCAACGGCGTGCCGCAGCAGCTCGGGCGCGACTTCTCGATCCGCGACGGCGCGCTCGTGTTCGAGCAGGACCTGCGCAAGGACGAGATCAGCGCGTGGCGCTGGCTGCTCGGCGCGTGGGGCGTCGGCACGTACCGGCAGAACGACTCGGTCGACGTGCGCTACGAGGCGCCAGACGGCTCGCCGCGGGTCGCCGAGGGCCTGGAGATCGAAGCGGAGTAGATCGCCCGCTCCCACGGTCGCGCGAGCTTCAACGCGCTGAGGATCGCGCGCGTCGCCGGCGAGCGGTTGAGCGTGTAGAAGTGGATTCCCGGGGCGCCGGCCGCGAGCAGCTCGGCGCACTGCAGCGTCGCGTAGGCGACGCCGAAGTCGAGCACCGCCTCGGCGTCCTCCGCGCGCGCGCGCAGCTCGCGGCGCAGCCCGTCGGGAATCTCCGAGCCGCACATCTGCGCCATCTTCTCGACCTGGCCGACGCGCGTGATCGGCATCACGCCGGGGATGATCGGCACCTCGACGCCGGCGGCGCGCGCGCGCGCGACGAAGTCGAAGTAGAAGCCGTTGTCGAAGAACATCTGTGTGATCAGGAAGTCGACGCCGGCGTCGACCTTCTCGGCCAGGTAGCGTAGGTCGGCCGCGGCGCTCTCGGCGTGGATGTGCGTCTCCGGGAAGCACGCCGCGCCGATCGCGAACGGGTAGTCGGCGCCGATCAGCTCGACCAGCTCGCGCGAGTACTCCAAGCCGCCGTCGGTCTTCGTCCACTGCCGCTCGCCCGCCGGCGGGTCGCCGCGCAGGGCGAGCACGTTTTCGATGCCGGCCGCCTGCATCTCGTCGAGCGTCTCGCGCAGCTGCGGCGCGGTCGCGCCGACGCACGTGAAGTGCGCCATCGCCTCCAGCCCGAAGTCGTCCTTGATCCGCTTGACGATCTCGATCGTCTTCTCGCGGCTCGAGCCGCCGGCGCCGTACGTGACCGAGACGAACGACGGCTCGAGCGGCTTCAGCTCGCGCAGCGCCGCGTACAGGTTCTGCTCGCCGGCGTCGGTCCTCGGCGGGAAGAACTCGAACGAGAAGACCGGCGTCTCGGCCGCGATGATCTCGTTGATCCGCATCCGCTGATTATGCAGCCCAGCGCTCCGGGTCGCCGGCGAGCGCGCGGACGCGACCGAGCGCCCGCAGGTGCGTCAGGTAGCTGAGGATCTTCGACAGCAGCCAGTGGGCGTTCTGTCGCGAGGTCGCGTCGCCGTAGACGTGCGGCACGAGCTCGAACGCGCTCAGCGGTCCGTGCTGCTCGAGCGCCGCCGAGACGGCCGCGAGCCGCTCGTGCACGAGCGTGCGGTTGCCCTCGACGTGCGCGTGCACGTCGGCGAACGTGCGACCGTGGCCTGGTAGGCAGAGGCGCGCGCCGAGCCGCTGGACGACGTCGAGCGAGTGCAGGAACTCGCCGACCGGATCGGGCGTGTAGCCATAGTCGAAGTACAGCGAGATGCGCCCGAGCAGGTGGTCGCCCGAGATCAGCAGGCGCCGCTCGGGCTGAAACAGGCAGACGTGCGACGGAGCGTGCCCGGGCGTCTGGAACGTCGTCCACGGACCAAGCGCGGACTCGATCGTGACGCCGTCGAGCAGCTCGCGGTCGGGCTCGACCACGCCGGCGATGCCCGTCTCGCTGGAACGCCGCTGCTCGGCGTAGCGGCGCAGCGGCTCCTCCGGCACGCCGCTCTGGCGAGCGACCTCCAGGCGCCGTGCGAGCACCGCGTCCGGATCCTCGGCGATTCGCGTCATGTGCTCGTGGTCGGGGTGCATCCACAGCTCACAGCCGGTCCGCCGCACGATCGTCGCCGCCTGCCCGTAGTGGTCGGAGTGCGCGTGCGTGCAGACGACGAGCCGTGTTTCCTCCAAGCGCAGCCCGCACATCGCCAGCGCCCGTTCGAGGTTCGCGAGCGAATCGGGCTGGTGCATGCCGGTGTCGAACAGGACGAAGCCCTCCTCCGCGGCGACCGCCCAGGCGTTGCAGTGCGGAACGCCCGGCCACGGCAGCGGCAGCCGCAGGCGATAGACGCCCGGCAGAACGGTTTCGCCTCTGCCCAATTCGCGCTTGCGCTCGGCGCGTGATCCCCCCGGCGCGCTTGTGCGATCGCTCGCATCGGCCACGCGGCGGAGACTAGACTACGGCCGAAGCAGGGCACAGCAAGGAGGAGCCATGGCTGGGCAGGACAGCGAGAGCGCTAGCAAGGCGGCGAGCAAGGTCGAGGAGGCGGCGGCCAACGTGCGCCAGGCGCGCAGCCCGCGGCGACGCATCACCAAGAGCAGCGCCGAGTCGGTCGCGCTGCGCTACTTCCAGGCGATCGCCGCGCGCGACCTCGAGAAGGCCGTCAGCCTGTGGGCCGAGGGCGGCCGTGACAACGTGCGCGGACAGGTCGACGTGCTCGCGCCCGACGGCGTGCACGCGTTCCTCGGCGAGCTGCTCGCCGCCGTGCCCGACCTCGACTTCGAGGTGCTCACGACGACGACGCAGGACGAACGCTGCGCCGTGCAGTGGCGTTTGAGCGGCACGTTCGCCGGGCCGGGCTCGCTGAGCGGCATCACGCCGACGGGCGATCGCGTCGTGATCGAGGGAGTCGACGTCGTGACCGTCCGCGACGGCCTGATCCAGGGCAACGACGCGTACCCGGACTCGATCGCGCTGCCGCGTCAGCTGGGGATGATCCCGCCGCCCGGCTCGCGCGCCGACCAGCGCCTGACCGGCGCGTTCAACGCGAAGACGCGGCTCGCCTCGCGGCTCTCCGGCGGCGACGCCGAGCTCGTCGCCGAGGGGGTGTGGGTCGTTCAGGGCCAGCCGGCGCGCTGCAACGTCTACTTGATCGAGGACGACGGCGGCGTCACGCTGTTCGACGCCGGCGCGCGCACGATGGGGCGCGCGCTCGCGCGCGCCGGCGCGCGGCTCGGCGGTATCCGCAGGATCGTGCTCGGGCACGGTCACACCGACCACCGCGGCGCCGCGCCGGCGCTCGGCGCGCCGGTCTACTGCCATCCGGCCGAGGTGCAGGACGCCGAAGGCAGCGGCGGCTTTCGCTACTGGCCCGACGGGCTCGCCGGCCTGCCGTTTCCGCATCGGCAGGCGCAACGGCTGCTGCATCGCTACGCGTGGGACGGCGGCCCGGTCGAGATCGCGGGCGCCGTCACCGAGGGCGATCAGATCGCCGGCTTCACCGTCGTCGAGATCCCCGGGCACGCGCCCGGGCAGATCGCGCTGTGGCGCGAGTCCGACCGGCTCGCGCTGAGCAGCGACTGCTTCTACACGCTCGACATCTGGGGCCGCGACTCAGCGCCGCACCCGCCATTTTCCGTCTACAACTACGACACCGAGCAGGCGCGCGCGAGCATCGTCAAGCTGTCGGCGCTCGAGCCGGCGGCGGCGTGGCCGGGGCACGCCAAGCCGCTGACCGGCGACGTGCGCGCGCAGCTGCTGCGCGCCGCCGAAGCCTGAGCGGTGGGCAGGCGCGCGCGCAACCGCGAGAAGCTGCGCGCGCCGAGCAGCGACTACACCGACGACGACGGCAACGTGCTCACGCTGCGCGGCTCGCTGACGCCGGCTGCGCGGCTCGAGTTCGCCGAATTGCTCGCGGGCGCGGGCGCACGCGCGGCGGCGACGCGCGAGGACACGTGGCAGCGCGCCGTCGAGCTGCTGTTCGAGCGGCTCGCCGTGCGTTGGACGATCGCCGGCGCGCCGATCGAGCGCCAGCGCGAGCTGCTCGCGCGCTTCCGCGCGGCGAACGCCGCCGAGCGCGCGTGGGTGCGCGAGACGATCCGCGCGCATTGCGCCGAACGCTTCCCCGACGTGCAGGCGCCATAGCCGGCACGCGGCCGGTGCCGCGCGCGAGCCTCGCCGCGGCCGGCGCGCTCAGCCGCCGAGCAGCTCGAGCCGCGGCCCGTGCGCGTGGCCGGCGGCGACGAACCGCGCGGTCGCCGGGCTGAGCACGAACACGAGCGTCTCGCCGCCCTCGCACAGCACCTCGACGCGCCGTCCGTCGTCGTCGACGGCGAGCACGGTGCCGCGCTCGAAGCCGCCGCCGAAGTGCGCGACGCGCGCGGCCGCGCCGACGTGCGGAAGTGGACGCGACGGCCCGAGCATGGATCGGATGCTAGGGCCACCGCGCGTGAGCGCCCCGCTCGATACCTTGGGTTCGATGCGCCGAACGAAGATCGTCGCCACCATCGGACCGGCCTCGCGCTCGCCGGAGACGCTGCTGCGCATGGTCGAGGCGGGAATGGACGTCGCGCGCCTGAACTACTCGCACGGCACGCTCGACGAGCACGCGGAGACGATCCGTCGCGTGCGCGACGCGGCCGGCCGCGCCGGGCGCCCGGTCGCCGTCCTGCAGGACCTGCCCGGCCCGAAGCTGCGGATCGGACCGCTGCTCGAGGACGTCGTCGAGCTGACGCCGGGCGAGCGGCTGACGATCACGGCCGACGGCGAGGAGATCGCCGGCGACGCGCGCCACATGAGCGTCTCGTGGGGCGGTCTCGCGGACGCGCTGGAGGAGAACGCCGTGCTGTACCTCGCCGACGGCTCGGTGCGGCTGCGGGTCACGTCCGCGCGTCCCTCGACCCACGAGGTCGACACGATCGTCGAGGTCGGCGGCGCGGTCGCCTCGCGCCAAGGGCTGAACATCCCGGGCCCGGTCGAGTCGCTCCCGTCGGTTCCCGAGGAGGACTTCGAGCTGCTGCGTCACGGCGAGTCGATCGGCGTCGACATGGTCGCGCTGTCGTTCGTCCAGCGCCCCGAGGACGTCGAAGCCGTCCGCGAGCACACGCGGCTGCCGCTGATCGCGAAGATGGAGAAGCCGCAGGCGGTGCAGCGCGCGGCGGAGATCCTCAAAGCGGCCGACTGCCTGATGGTCGCGCGCGGCGACCTCGGCATCGAGCTGCCGATCGAGCGCGTGCCGATCGTGCAGAAGCAGCTGCTCGAGCTGGCCGGGTGGATGGCGCGACCGTCGATCACCGCGACGCAGATGCTCGACTCGATGGTCGTCTCCTCGCGCCCGACGCGCGCGGAGGTCGCGGACGTCGCCAACGCGATCCTCGACGGCACCGACGCGGTGATGCTCTCGCAGGAGACCGCCGTCGGCGCCTACCCGGTCGAGGCGGTCGCGATGATGGCCGCCGTCGCCGTGCAGGCGGAGGCGATCGCGCCGTACGAGCGCTGGAACGAGTCGCGCGTGCGCCGCACCGAGTCAGACCCGGCGTACACGATCGCGCACAACCTGGCGATCGCCGCACGCGAGCTGCGCCTCGACGCGCTGATCGTCCCGACCCTGTCCGGCCGCTCGGCGCGGCTCGTCTCGGCGCACCGCCCGACGGTGCCGATCTACGCGCTGTCGCCCGGCAAAGAGACGGTCCGTCGCTGCGGCCTGATGTGGGGCGTGCAGGCCGCGTCGATGCGCCGTCACGAGACGACCGAGGCGCTGATCGCCGACGCCGCGCGCCGCGTCGTCGAGCTTGGGTGGTGCGCGAAGGGCAAGCGCGTAGGCATCACCGCCGGCCTGCCCTCGGGCCGGCCCGGAACGACGAGCCTCGTGCAGATCCAGGTGCTCTGAGCGCGACCGCGCGCGCCGCCGGGCGCTGAGCTCAGGCGCGCGCTAGCTCGAACCAGACCTTCGTCTGGCCCTGCGCTTCGACTCCCCAGCGCGCGGAGACTTTCTCGAGCAGGTACAGCCCATAGCCGTCGTGCGTGCGCGCCGGGTCGCGCGGGCGTGGCGTGAAGCCTTCGCCGGGATCGACCACGCTGACGCGGATCGTGCGCTCGCCGAACGTCGCCGACAGCGAGATCGAGGCCTGCGGGTCGCCGGTCGAATGGCGCACGGCGTTGCTGACGACCTCCGAGACGAGCAGGATCAGCGACTGCGCGAGCGAGCCGTCGATGCCGAGTGTCTCGCAGCGCTCGGTGATCGCCGCGCGCGCGAGCGCCGGCGCTTGGACGCTGCGCTCGAGCTCGAGCTCGAGCCGCGCGGGGCCGCCGCCGGCGCCGCGCGTCGCCGGCGCGCCGTGACGGGCGCGCCCGCCCGCGCGCGCGTCTTTGGAGCGATTGGCCATCACGCCGCGCTCGCGTCCTCGATGAACGGCAGCGTCTCCTCAACGCCGCTGATGCGGAACGCCGTCAGCGCCTGCGTCGACGGTCGCGTCAGCGCGAGCGTCCAACCCTCGGCCGCGGCGCGCTGGTCGAGCACGATGCACATGCGCAGGCCCGAAGAGTCGATGAAGCGCAGCCCGGCGAGGTCGAGCGTCAGCCGGCTGGCGCCGTCGGCGAGGATCGCGTCGACCGCCGCCTCGACGCGCGGTACCGTCGCGATGTCGAGCTCGCCGGACAATCTCAACCGTCCTGTCTCGCCTTCATTCGTGCTCTCCATCTCGAATGGCGCCTGACGCACGAGACTTCTCCTTACCCGATTTGGTCGATCGCCAACTCCCGGCTGGCGCGCACTACCCCACGGGCCCGCACCCGTGAGCGATCTTCACCGAACGAAGTATCGACAATCGGGAACCGAAGCTGAACCCAGCGCCTGCGCGCGTGCAGCTCAGCGCGCCGGCCGGTCTGGCGCTCAGCGCGCGCCGACGCCCGAGCGCCCGTAGAAGTCGGCCTCCTGCTTGCCGAGCTCGGTCGTCGGCGCGTCGCCGTACATCCACTCGCGCGCGATCCGGTGCCAGTTGGCGCGCGCGCCGAGCTGCGCGAGCACGGCGAGCGTGAGCATCTCCATGCGACGCCCGAACAGATGCTCGGGGCGCATGTCCTGATGGCGCATCTCGCGGAAGTGGCTCGAACGGGGGTCCGAGCTCTCGATCATCGCCTCGGTCGCGATCTGCGGCGAGAGCTGCACGACCTCGTCGGTCGTGTACCACCAGATCGCCGACTGGATGAACGCGAGCAGGTGCTCGGGATCGACGCGCTCGGGCTCTGGCAGGAACCCGGTCTCGGCGAGCAGGCTGTGCAGCGCCGTCGCGTTGCCCTCGACGACCGCGCGCTGCGCGGCGAGCTCGAGATCGACGGGGCCCTCGTCGAGGCGCTTGAACAGGCCGAAGTCGAGGAACGCGACGCGCCCGTCGTCGAGCAGCAGGAAGTTGCCGGGGTGCGGGTCGCCGGAGAACTGGCGATGGCGGTACAGGCAACCGAGGAAGAAGCGGAACACGATCTCGCCGATCCGGTCGCGTTCGGCCTGCGGGCGGGCCTTCAGCTCCTCGAAGCCGACGCCGCTGACGAACTCGCTGACGAGCACGCGCTCGCGCGAGAGCGAGCTGACGACCTCGGGCACGAAGATGAACGGATGGCCGGCGAAGATCCGAGCGAGCGATCGCTGGTTCTGCGCCTCGAGCTCGTAGTCGAGCTCCTCGACGATCCGCTCCTTGACCTCCTCGGCGATCGCCTTGACGTCGAGCGCCGGCGTCATCCGTTTGAGCAGGCGCATGATCATCTCGAGGTTCTGCATGTCGGCGCGCACGGCGCCGGCGACGCCCGGATACTGGACCTTGACGGCGACCTCGCGGCCGTCGTGCAGGCTCGCGCGATAGACCTGCCCGATCGAGGCGGCGGCGATCGGCTGCTGATCGAACGACGCGAACACCTCGTCGATCGGCTCTTCGAGGTCGTCCTCGATCACCTTGCGCATCTGCTTGAACGAGACCGTCGGCGCCGCGTCGCGCAGCTTCGCAAGCTCGCGCTGGAACTCCTCGCGATGCTGCTCGGGCACGAGGCCCATGTCGAGGAACGACATCACCTGCCCGAGCTTCATCGCCGCGCCCTTCATCGTGCCGAGCGCCGCGACGATCTGCTTGGCGGTCTCGAGCTGGCGCCGCGCCATCGCCTCCTCGGAGGCCTGCTCGCCGCGCGTGACGTTCGCCGCGCGCGTCCCGAACTGCTTGACCGCCTCGCCGGCCGCCAGCGAGGCGACCGTGGCGGTGCGCCGCACGCGCGAGGTCGGGATCTTCTCGCTCTCGCGCGCCATCCCCGTCATCCTAGGGCGCGCCGGCCGGCCGCGGGCGCGGCCGCCGGGCGAACGAACGGCCGCCGAGCTACGCGCCGCGCTCGACGCGCGAGCCGGGGACGATGTCGTCGCTTCCGTCCGGCCGGCGAATCCACGCCTTCGTGCCGCCGTCGTAGTCCTCGCCGAGGAGCACGAGCGTCGCCGGCTCGCCGAGCGCGATGCACTGCTCGGAGCCCTCGGCGTCGAGCCCGCGCCAGATGCGGATGAAGCCGTTCGAGCCCCACTCCTGCGCGACGGTCGTGGCGTCGGAGTGGCCGGGGTAGATGACCGTCTCGGGCGGCAGCTCCATCAACGTGCCCATGATCGAGTCGCGCAGGTCCGTGTACGTGGTGTGACCCGGTGCTTTGACGCCGCCGACGGAGCTCTTGAACAGCGTGTCGCCAGTGAACACGACCGCCTCGCGCCCGCCGAAGCCGCCCGGCACGGTGCTCGAGGAGCGTCGCGAGGAGCCGACGTCGGCGCCGCCGGCGTCGTCGCCGACGAGGAACGAGAGCATCCCGGCGGTATGGCCCGGCGTGCTCAGCGGGCGAACCTCGAGCGTGCCGAAGCGAAGCGTCTGCCCGGCTTCGATCGGGCGCATGTGCGCGGTGTCGCTCGTCGCGCCATCCGCCTCGCGCTCGATCATCTCGCGCTCGACCGGGTTGATCAGCACCTCGATCTCCGGCCAACGCTCGCGCAGCGCGCCGACGTCGCAGACGTGGTCGTAGTGGTGATGCGTCAACAGCACGTGCGTCGGCAGGACGTCGAGTCGGTCGGCGGCCTCGATCAGCGGCGCGACCGGACCGCCGGCGTCGATCAAGAACGCCGGACCGCCGTTGCCGTCGGCGACGAGATAGGTGTTCGAGAGGAACTGCGGGTTCATCGACGTCTCGACGATCACGCGGCCATCCTACGCCTGAGCAACGAGGCCGGTCAGCCCGGCCAGGTAGCGCTCGTCACCGACCTCGCGCCGCCATTGCAGCGCGTCGACCGATCCCGCGCACGCGACGATCCGCTCGTGCGCTTGCGCCAACGTCGGCGCGGTCGTGGCGAGCGCGACGGCGCGCGAGGTGCCGATCGTGCGGTAGGCGTTCGCGCCGACCTGCTCGGAGGAGGCGAAGAACACCTCGCAGCCGTCGCGCTCAATCGCCGCGAGGTCGAGCTCGAACTCGCGCGGCGTCGGCGGTCGGCCCGTGGGCAGCGCGTAGTCGGGCGAAACGAGGTACAGCACCAGCGAGGCCTGCGCGCGCAACGAGACGTCGCCGCGCGCCAGCTCGCCGGTGCAAATCCGCCGCATCACCTCCGGCCAGCCGCCGTCGAGGAGCGCCATGATGTTGATGCACTCCGGATCGCCGAAGCGCGCGTTGAACTCGATCACGCGAACGCCGTCTGCGGTCGCGAAGAAGCCACTGTTCATCACGCCCGTGAAGCGCCGGCCTTCGGCGCCGAGGCGCGCGATCACGCGCTCGATGATCGTGCACGCCTGCTCGTAGTGCGCGTCCGTCATGAACGGCAGCGTCGGCCCGGCCAGCGTCAGCGAGCCCATCCCGCCGGTCCCAGGGCCCTCGTCGCCGTCGAAGCGGTACGGGTAGTCGTACGTCGACGGCGGGAAGATCACCGTGCGCCCATCGCTGATCGCCTGGATCGTGAACTCGGCGCCGAGCACCTTCTCCTCGATCAGCACCGAGTCGCCGTGGCGACGATCGGCGAGCAGGCTGCGCGCGTACTCCGCGGCGTCCTCGTGGCTGGCCAGGTGCGGCCCCATCACCTTCACGCCCTTGCCTCCGGTCAGGCCGGACGGCTTGACGACGACCGGCGTCTGGCCGAACGACGCGATCGCCCGATCGACCTGCGAGGGCGCGTCGAGGACCCGCAAGCGCGGCGTCGCCTCGGGCGCGACCTCGAGCAGCAGCTCGCGCGCGAACGCCTTGTTCCACTCGATCTCGGCACCGGCGCGCGTCGGGCCGACGGTGCGCGTGCCCTGCGCGAGCAGCTCGTCGACGACGCCCGCCGCGAGCGGCTCGTCGGCGCTGATCATCGCCAGGTCGATTGCGTTCGCGCGCGCGAACGCAGCGACGGCCTGTGCGTCGCAGACGTCGCCGAGCTCGACCTTGCCGCCCGAGGAGTCGGCGTAGCGCACGAGCGACGGGTTGCGGTGGCCCGCGAACGCGTACAGCTCGCTGTGCTCGGCCATCCTCCAGGCCAGAGCGCTCTCTCGCCCGCCATGACCGACGATCAGGGTTCGCACGCGCGGCGAGTATACGGGCCTGGACAGCGAGCTCGGCCGGCTCGTAGACTGCGTCGATGGCCCTGATCCACACCTGCTACCGGATCACCGACGTCGACCGCTCGGTCGCCTTCTACAACGCGCTCGGCTTCGAGGAGATCGGGCGCATCCCGATCCGCGACGAGGCGATCAACGTGTTCATGAACCAGCCCGGCGACGGCGACATGCCGCGGCTGGAGCTGACGTACAACTTCGGCGTCGACTCGTATGAGATCGGCACCGTTGCCAAACTGGACCTATACAGCTTAAAGCCCGTGGCGCACCTATAGCTCGTCGGAGCCCCCACCCAACGCCGTCGCCGCGAACTCTCCAGGCGTGATGATCGGGATGCCTTGAAAGGTGCCAAGGTCGAGCAAATCCGCGTCGCCGGAAACGATGTAGTCGGCGTCGCCCTCGATCGCCGCCTCCAGAACGCGGTTGTCGTCGTCGTCGCTGACGACGGTAAGTACGCGGTTGGGCACGACCACAATGCCACTGGCCGCAACGAGGTCCGTGAGCTGCGCGCCCCCTTGGATCACCTTGGCGAGCTTCGGATACTCCAGCACACGGCGCAGCTCTGCCAGCAGCGGCGCGCTGGTCACGAGCACGAGCCGACCGTCGCCTACAGCATCAAGAATCGCGGCGGGCGCCCCACGCCAGCCGAGACCGGACACGATGACGTTGGTGTCGAGGACGACCCTCGGCGTCACTCAGTAGCCCGTGCTGCCGTGATCGCCTCATCCACAACCGACACGTCGAGGCCCGCGTCGGCGACGCTCTGGCGAACCTCAGCCAGACGCGCCCGCAGTTCCTCCTGAGCCGTCCGGCGCCTGGTCTCGGTCAGCCGGTCGTACTCGGCCGGACTCACGAGAACCGCCACGGCCTGCCCTCGCCGCGTGAGGACGACGGCCTCATCATCGGCCGCAACCTCCTCCGCGAGCTGGCCGAGCTTGCTGCGCGCCTTGTCCACTCCGATCGTTCGCTCCACGCCATACTCCTATCAGTTTACCGTACCGTCAACCTTACGGTATGCCGTACACTTCGTCAAGGAGGTGTTGTCAGGTGTCCGATGACGATGAGCAGTGGCGCGAGCAGTTGCACCTGCTCGCCGAGCACATCCAGCGCTGGTCGGGCAACCACGCCTCCCTGCACGAGCCGGCCCCCCGCGACCTCAGAGCAGCGCTGCGCCGCCGCGAGCCCATCATCGCGTCGCTGCGTGAGCAGTTCATCGCCATCGCCGGCCCGGACTTCGCAGACCTCGCCGTCCGCGGACGGAAGGTCGCATGACGCCTCGCCCGGCAGGACGAACACAGGCGTGCGGCCGTCCTCAAGCGACCGCGGCTCGCCCACGCCCGCAAGTTCCTCGACGCTGCCGAGCTGATCGCCACCGATATCGACGCCGACGAGGCGAACGCCAGCGTGGCGACGTCCCTTGACGTGGTGTCCAAGCCGGATGCCCCAGACGCTATCTCAGGCCTCCGCGCGGCTAATACCACGCCGTCGCAATACTCACGGTGACCGAGCCCGTGTCCTGCGCTCTTTTGTAGTAAATCGTCCACAGCTTGTGGCCGCGATCCGGTAAGCCAAACGCGACGCCGTTGCGGCAGCGGTACGTCAACGGCAGTCCCGCCACGTGCGGTTCTAGGCCCGTGGCAAGTAGGCAGCGGTCCCCATTTGTCAGATTCACGGCCCAGGGCGGCCACAACGAAACGTCGTTCTTCCGTCTCGCCGAGGGCTTTCTCCCGTTCGGCTGCTGCAATTCGTGCAGCACCAGAAGACGCACGCTCGTCCCCGACCAGGGTGCTTCCACGCATTCCACCGCCGAACCCTGTTCGCCTTCATACCCGGCTTCGAAGCATGGGTCGTAGGCTTCGGTGTGGTCCGCGAAGCAGCGACGCGCTTCGGGCACCCCGCCGGGATCAGCGAGCGACCAGTCGCCGCATACGCCCGACGTCCTCTTAACAATCCTGAGAATTGGAGCGTCCGTAAGCACATTCTGCGTGCGGAAGTAGCGCACTTCGGTCGCCTCCACTGGCTTCGCCGACGGGTCGATCTGCTTCCACAACGAGTCACCGAGGCCCGTGAGCCAGACCGCTGCTGCTGCGCCAAAAACGCCCGCCGCCCACCCAAAAACGCTCCGCCAGGCGAGGCCGGGTGATCGTTCACTTGGAGCTCTAGAAACGCCCATGCTCGTGCTCACACGTTGGGATAGAACCCCACAGTCGACGTGATCGCGTCGAGGCGGTCGGCCACGCCGGCCGGCAACCCGTATTTGTAGTGCTGGGCTTCGTCGTCCCAGGTACCGACGAGCCGGATCGGGGCATCCGTGCCGTTCTCTTCGCGCCAACGCTTCGCCGTCCGCCCGCTCGTCCGGTGCTGGCTGCGGACTGTCTCGACCCGAACGCTGTCCTCGGTCTGGCTGATGTTCGCGGCGATGTCGGCGAGCGAGTAGCCGGGACCGCTGAACAGCTCGATCCTCGCCGCCGCCGCGTAGACCTTGCGCCCGTTGGGACTCAGGTAGTCCCGATAATAGCGCTCGACTGGGTCGCCCGGCTCGGTACCGCCAACAACGGCGATCTCCGCACCGTCGGAGCCTACAAACTTGATGGTCGTGCCGTCCGGCACTGTGATCCTAATCTCGGCCACGCCGCTTTCTTTTCTCTGATTGGTGGGAAGGGACAGTCTACACCATCTGCTTGACCTTCAGGGGCGCCTGTTGCGCTGCCAGTGCACCGCGCAACGACTCTGCCTTTAGACTCCCGCCTGTGGCCCTCATTCACACCTGCTATCGCATCACCGACATCGACCGCTCGGTGGCCTTCTACGAAGCCCTCGGCTTCAAGGAGGTAGGGCGCATCCCGATCCGCGACGAGGCGATCAACGTGTTCATGAACCAGCCCGGCGACGGCGACATGCCGCGGCTGGAGCTGACGTACAACTTCGGCGTCGACTCGTATGAGATCGGCACCGGCTACGGGCACATCGCGATCACTTCGGCCGATCTCGACGCGACGCTCGCGAAGCTCGCCGAGCAGGGCATCGAGCCGGAGAAGCCGCCGTACTCCGTGCGTGAGGGAGGGTCGCGGCTTTGCTTCGTGCGCGATCCGGATGGCTACAGGATCGAGATCCTGGAGATGGGCTGATCCTCCAGAAATACAGCCGAGATCCTGTGTTTCGTGCGGCTGCCCCGACGCTGGCGCAGCTCGGCGCGCGCTGAAGCTAGTGCGTGTAGATCGCGGGGCGATAACGCGGCTCGGGGATCGGCTTGCAGGCCTCGCGTGCCGCGTCGAGCCACGTCCGCTTGGCGCGCTCCACCTCCGCTAGAGCCTCCTCGGGGCTCGCGCCGAACGCCGAGCACGCCTCCAGGTCGGGGATGTCGGCTACGTAGGCCGCATCCTCGTCGCTGTAGAAGACGTTGATGTGGTAGTCGCTCACGGCCGATCCTCCAGGCTCAGATCGTAGCGCTCGACCAGCCTCATGAGCTGACGAACCTGGTAGGGCTAGGTCTGGCGGCGAACGGACTGGAGATTGACCAGCTCTGGGATCTCCGTGTGGGCGAAGACATGTGGCTACCGCGAACGCGGCGCAGCTCGAAACCGAGCTTCTCCGCCAGGCCACACAGATCGCCGAATGACACATTGGCCACCTTTCCGCGTGCAAGACGGGCGAGGAGCTTGCACCCGGAGCCGGTCGCTACGAAGGCGAGCTCGGAGCTCGTCTATACGTGATCGCCGGCGCCAACAGAGGGCGCCGAGGACGGCCAGTCCGTCAATTTAGTCGCGGCCAGAGGGGGCGACCGCCGTCCCGATCACTCAGGGCGCGCGCCAGACGAACACGCCGGCGAGCTCATCGCCGTCGAGCGCGAGCTCGCGGACGGCGTCGCGCACGCCGGGGTAGTCGGGATGCTCGTAATCGTGGAAGACGACGGTCGCGCCTGGCGCGAGCGCGTCGCGCCAGGCGGCGAACGCGGCGAGCACCGGCTCGCGCTCGTGCTCGGAGTCGACGAACAGCAGCTCGACCGGGCGGTCGCCGGCGTGCGGGCCGGCGCTGTCGGGCTCGGCGCGCAGCTCAATCCGTTCGCGCGCGTCGCGCGGCGCGAGCGCAAGATAGCGCTCGCGCTCGCTGCGCACGCTCGGGTCGTAGCTGACGATGCGCCGGGCGCGATCGTCGAGCGCAAGCGCGATCGCGCTCCATGCGGTGCCCGTGCCGAGCTCGACGACGGCACGGCGGCCGCGCGCGAGCGCGAGCAACTCGGCCAGCTCGACCGGACGCGCGGCGGAGACGAGGCTGAAGCGGTCGCCGCTGTTCAGCGCGCGTCGCCACGCGCGCCAGTAGAAGCGCGCGACCGGCCACGGCAGCGCGCGCAGCGAGAGCAGCAGCCGCAAGCGCGCGCGCATCGCGTTGCTAGGCGGCGTGCGCAGGGCGCGCGCCGGCGAGGAGCGCGCGCGCGGTCACGTGAGCACGCGCGAGCGGAACTTGCGTAGGCCGAGCGTGAGGAACGTCGCGCAGAAGCCGATCAGCACGGGATAGACGACGTACAGGTGCATGTGGCTCGCGTGCGTGAGGCCTGCGCGCATCCCCTCGGTGACGTAGATCAGCGGGTTGACGAGCACGAGGATCTGCAGCCAGTGGACGCCACCAACCTGCACGGGCGCGAGCTTCGTCCACTGGTAGTAGGTGCCGCCGAGGAACGTCAGCGGCAGCACGACGAAGCCGAACATCAGCCCGAGGTTGCGCGCTTCGAAGACCGTGCCGAGCAGCAGCCCGAGCGAGGTCATCGTCACGCACGCGAGCGGGATCAGCGTGAGCACGACGGCCCAGTGCACGTCGAGATGCGCTTTGACGCCGCTCGCGTGCACGACGGCGGCGATCGGGAAGACGATCAGCGCGGCGATCAGGCCCTGCGTCGCGCCGGAGAGGACCTTGGCGATCGCGACGAGCCAGATCGGGCAGGGCGCCTGCACGCGGTCCTCGATCTCGCGCGTGAAGCCGAACTCCGTCGAGATCACCATCGCAACGGCCTGGATACCCTGGAACATGATCGAGATGCCGACGACGCCGGCGACGAGCACGGTCGCGAACGCCGACTCGGCGGCCTTGCCGCCACCGCCGCCGACGCCCTGTCCGATCGTCGGGAAGACGTAGAGGAAGACGAACACGAGCAGGAACGGCTGCACGAGCGTGCGCACGACGAACTCGCCGAAGTTCTTCTTCAGCACGACGAGGTCGCGCAGGATCAGCGCGCGCAGCGCGGCGCGGCTAGCGACGAACGTCGAGCGCGTCGGCTCGATCGTGATCGTCGCGCGCGGCGGCGTCTGGCTGGCGGCGGCGGGCGCCGACGTCGCGACCATCAGTCGCGCAGCTCCTTGCCGGTCAGGCTGATGAAGACCGTTTCGAGGCTCGGCTCGGAGATCGACAAATCGGCAAGGTCGAAGCCGCCCTGCTCTGCGACGGCGACGACGCGCGGGACGAGCCGCGGCGCCTGTTTGACGTGCAGCTCGAGGCCGCCGTCGATCGCGCGCGTGTTCGTGACCTCGTCGATCGCAGCGGAGAGATCGCGAGCGAGCGCGTCCATGTCGCCGTCGGCCTTGACGGTGACGATCGTGTCGGCGCCGACCGAGCGCTTCAGCCCGGCGGGGGTGTCGAGCGCGAGGATCCTGCCGTGATCCATGATCGCGACGCGATCGCACAACTCGTCGGCCTCCTCCATGTAGTGCGTCGTCAGCAGGATCGTCTGGCCTTCGCGGTTGAGCTCGCCGAGGATCTCCCACAACGCGAGGCGGCTCTGCGGGTCGAGGCCGGCGGTCGGCTCGTCGAGGAACAGCACGGCCGGCCGGTGGAAGATCGCGCGCGCCATCATCAGCCGCTGCGCCATCCCGCCGGACAGCGCGTAGACCGACGCGCTCGCCCATTTCGACAGGTGCATCTTCGCCAGCAGCTCGTCGGCGATCCGCCGCGACTCGCCGGCGCCGATGCCGAACAGGCGGCCGTGGAAGTAGAGGTTCTCCCAGACGTTGAGCTGACGGTCGAGCGTGTTCGTCTGCGAGACGATGCCGATCAGTTGCTTGGCGAGCGCAGGAGCGGCGGCGACGTCGATCGAGCCGAGGCGCGCCGAGCCCGACGTCGGGATCACGCGCGTCGTCAGCATCCCGACCGTCGTCGTCTTGCCGGCGCCGTTCGGCCCGAGCAAGCCGAAAATCTCGCCCGCGTACACGCTCAGGTCGAGCCCGTCGACCGCCGCGACGTCGGCGTCGGGGTAGACCTTGCTGAGCGCGCTCGTGCGGATCACCTCGGCGCCGCCGCCCGGCCCGTGTCCCGCGGCGGCGGCCGGGGACACTTGCGGTGGCGGCGCTTCGGGCATCTCTCACCAATCTACAGTTCCCGCGCTACCCTGCCTGATGGCGATGTCGGACGCGGGCAAGGTGGCCAAGAACCTCGAGCGCTTCGCGCAGGCCGTCGCCGCGCATGACCGCGAGAACCCGACGCATACGGCGCACGGCATCGGCCTCGCGTACTTCGACATGGAGCGGCTCGGCTTCGACGAGGGCGAGCAGATCCTCCCCGGGATCACGATCCACGCCGACAGCGGCGTGACGGGCAACTTCCGCGTGCTGTGCGACGGACAGCACGACGAGGAGCGCGAGGAGGCCGAGCAGGAGGTCGTCGAGGCGATCTCGACGCAGTCGGTCGGAACCGGTGCTCCGGGCGCCGCGCCGTATCCGTTCGAGCAGTAGGCGGCACCCGCCGCCGCTTACCTCTCGAGGCCTTCGACGCGCGCGAGGATCATCGCGACGAGCCGCTCGATCGTCGGGCACTTCAGACCGTGGCGGGCGGCCGCGCGCAGCACGGCGCCGGGGATCGCGTCGAGCTCGGGCGGGCGGGCGGCGGCGATGTCGCGCTGCATCGAGCTGCCGAGCGTCGCGTGCGCACGCTCGAGCTCGTCGAGCGCCTTGTGCGGCTCGACGTTGTCGGCGCCCTCGGCCTGACCGGCCGCGCACGACTCCTCGATCGCGCCGATCAGATCGGCGCGCAGCGCCGGCTGCTCGCGGATCTCGCCGAGCGAGCTGTCATACGCGCTGGTCGTGCAAGCGAGCGCGTTCAGACGGACGAGCTTCGACCACATCACGCGCGCTTCCGAGCGCGCCGCGATCGGATGATCGCCGCGCGTCTGCACGCCGGCGCGCGACAGCGCCGCGGCGATCGTGCGCATCGGCTCGGCCGCCGTCTCGTAGCGGCTCGCCATTTCGATGAGCAGGAACGGGCTGGTGTGGACGACGACGCCGGGCGCCGGCCGGTCGGCCTCGACGCGGATCGTGCCGGCGAGCACGCTCTCCGGCGCGAAGCGCTCGCGCAGCAGCGCGAGGTGGTCGAGGCCGTTCAGCAGCGGCAACACGATGCGCGGCGCGACATCGATTCGCTCGAGCGCGACCTGCAGCCCGGCGGCCTTCGTCGCGACGAGCAGCGCGTCGATCGGCTCTGACAGACGCGTGAGCGCGCGCGGACGCGTGGTGAGGTCGCCGAGCGTCACGCTGCTGACGGAGATCCCCTCGGCGGCGATGATCGCCCGGGTCGACTCGCGCGCGACGATCGTCACGTCCTCGCCGGCGCGGCTCAGCGCGCCCGCGAGCAGGCCGCCGACGCCGCCGGGGCCGAGCACGGCGATCTTCATCGTGAGCCCCAACCCCAGTACTTGTGTCGACGAATGTTCACGCGCGCGAGTCTATGCTCACTAGCGTTCACGAAAGCACTCGCGCCGGCGCCGGCGCGCGCGTTCAGATGCACAGAGCAACCGACCAGATCGCCACCGAGCAGCCCGAGATCCTCGCGCGCGGGCCGTGGGAGCTCGATCGCATCCGGGCGCATTGGCGCGAGGAGGCGTTCGAGCCCTCGCGCGATCACGCGGAGGCGGCCGACGCCGCGATCAGGGGGCTCCGCGAGCGCGGCTCGCCAAGCCACGACGGCGTCGCCGCGCGGCTCGTCGACTTCCGCGCCGACGCCGACGGGCTCGCGATCGAGCTGCAGCCGCTGCGCTGGGCGCTGCGGCTCGTCACCGGCGACGCGTCGCGCAGCGTCGCCGCGCTGTGCGTCACGCGCTCGGCCGACGGTCGCTGGCTGGCGGGCCGGCGCGCGCCGTGGGTCGCCTCGTGGGCCGGCCGCTGGGCGCTCGGCGCCGGCGGCGCGGTCGACCTCGGCGAGAGCCCCGCGGAGACGCTCGTGCGCGAGCTCGACGAGGAGTGGTCGGTGGCTCCCGAGCGCGTGCGCGGCGAGGCGCTGATCTGCCTGCCGCAGAAGATGGTCATGTTCGTCGGGCAGGCGTGGATCGCGGCCGGCGACGAGGAGCGCGTGCGGCCCGATCACGAGCACGACGAGTACGCATGGTGGCCGCGCGAGATCGACGACTGGCCCGCGGAGGCCGGCGAGGCGCTGCCGCGGATGGCCCGCTGGCTGTCGGAGTGACGCTCGACGACCGCGCGCGCGGGCGCGATCCGCTCGCCGAGCCGGCGCCCGCGAGGCCCGGCGAGAGGCGTGCGGGCGTCGGCCCGCTGACGTTCAGGCGCCTGGAGCTGACGTCGTTCTTTCATTCATGTGTCTACCTCGCGCTGCTGATCTGCGCGTTCGCGGCCGGCAATCCGCAGCCGCTGACGTTCGTGCTCGGCCTCGCGCACGGCCTGCTGTGGATCGCCATGTCAATCGCCTGCCTGGCGGCCGCGCGTTTGCGAATCGTCTCGCTGCGACTCGCCGTCGCCGTCGCCGTGCTCGGCGGTGTCGGGCCGTTCTTCGGCAGCTACGAGTTCGTCCGCGAACAGCGCAACAGAGCTGCACGCGCACCCGCGAGCATCGCCGGCGAGCCGCGCTAGAGTAGAGAATCAATGGCCACAGGCACCACGGCGGAGCAGATAATCGACGTCGTGGCCCCTGCAGCGGGTGAGTCGGTCTCCGAGGGCACGATCCTCGAATGGCATGTCAAGGTGGGCGATCGCGTCAAGGCCGACGCGACGATCGTCGAGATCTCGACCGACAAGGTCGACGTCGAGCTCCCGGCTCCAGTCAGCGGCACCGTCGTAGAGCTGCTCGTGCAGGAGGGAGACACGGTGACGGTCGGCCAGGTGATCGCACGCATCCGCGTCGGCGACGCCGCCGAGGATCGGCCGGCCGGCACGAGCGATCGCCCCGAGCAGGGCGTGAGCGCTGAGCAGCGCTTCAACAACGTCTTCGGAGCCGGACGCGGCACGGGCTCGGATAACGCGAACCTCACGGAGGGCGCCAAGGTCTCGCCCGTCGCCGCGCGCGTCGCGGCGGTCGAGGGCGTCGACCTCGGGCGCGTCGCCGGCAGCGGTCCGGCTGGACGGATCGTCAAGTCCGATGTGCTCTCGGCGGCGGCCGTTGATGGCGCCGCACAAGGCGCGAGCGCGTCCGGCGACGGCGCCGCGGCAAGCGCCGCCGAGCCCGAGACGAAACCGCTGCGCGGCGGCGCGGCGATGCTCGCGCGCTACATGGACGAGTCGCGCTCGATACCGACCGCGACGAGCTTCCGCACGCTGACCGTGACGATGCTCGACGCGCGGCGCAAGGAGCTGAAGAGCGCCGGGCGCAAGGTCTCGTTCACGCATCTGATCGGCTACGCGATCGCGCGCGCCGCGCAGGAGATGGGGGTGATGGCCGACCACTTCGCCGAGACGGACGGCAAGCCGGCGCGCGTTCACGACGGACAGGTAAACCTCGGCCTCGCGGTCGACGTCGAGAAGAAGGACGGCACGCGCACGCTGATGGTCCCGGTGATCCGCGACGCCGGGCGGATGCCGTTCGAGCGCTTCCTCGCCTCCTACGACGCGCTCGTCGAGAAGGCGCGCACGAACACGCTGACCACCGACGACCTCGTCGGCGCGAACGTCACGCTGACGAACCCCGGCGGGATCGGCACGATCGCGTCGGTCCCGCGACTGATGACCGGCCAAGGGACGATCGTCGCGACCGGCTCGATCGCGTACCCGCCCGGCCTCGCGAGCATCGGCGCGATGATCGGCGCCGAGAAGGTCATGTCGATCACCTCGACGTACGACCATCGGATCATCCAGGGAGCCGAGTCGGGCCGTTTCCTCGCGCTGATCGAGGAGTGCCTGCAGGGCGGGCGTGGCTTCTACGAGGACGTCTTTGCGGCGCTCGGCGTTGAGCTTGGCCCGCCGCCCTCGCCGCCCGCTCCGGCCGCTGCCGCGTCGGCCGCGGCCGCGTCGGCGGCCGAGCCCGCGCCGAGCGGGGCGCCCGTCGGCGAGGAGCTGCTGCGTGCGGTGCAGGCTGCGAGCACGCTCGTCAGCCGCTACCGCAGCCACGGCCACCTCGCGGCGCGCCTCGACCCACTCGACTCGGAGCCCGAGGGCGACCCGGGCCTCGACCCCGAGCCGCTCGGCCTGACGCCGGAGATCCAGGCGCGGATCCCGGCGAAGGTGCTGAACATGTACGTTCCCGGCGCGACGCTCGCCGACGCGCTGCCGCACCTGCGCGAGACGTACTGCGGGACGATCGCGTACGAGATCGAGCACATCGCCTCGCACCGCCAGCGCGTGTGGCTGCGCGAGAAGATCGAGTCGGGCGCGTTTCGCGAGCCGTTGACGAACGACGAGAGCCGTTGGCTGCTGCGTCGCCTCGTCAAGGTCGACGCGCTGGAGCGGTTCATGCACAAGGCGTACCTCGGTCAGCACCAGTTCTCGATCGAGGGGCTCGACATGACCGTGCCGATGCTCGACGAACTGATCAAGCTGTCGGCGGCGCACGGCGGCAAGGAGGTCGTGATCGGGATGGCGCACCGCGGGCGGCTGAACGTGCTCGCGCACAACCTCGGTCGCTCCTACGAGACGATCTTCGCCGAGTTCGAGGGCGCGTCGACGCTCGAGGCGGTCACGACGATCCCGCAGGGCGGCACCGGCGACGTCAAGTACCACCACGGCGCGCAGGGCTCATACGAGCTCGACGACGGCGAGACGATCCGCGTCAACCTCGAGTCGAACCCGAGCCATCTGGAGTTCGTCTACCCGGTCGTCGAGGGCGCGACGCGAGCCGCGCAGACGACGCGCCAGGGGCCGCACGCGCACCAGGACACCGACGCGGCGGTGCCGATCGCGATCCACGGCGACGCGTCGTTCCCGGCGCAGGGGGTCGTCTCGGAGACGCTCAACCTGCAGGCGCTCGACGGCTACAAGGTTGGCGGCACGGTCCACATCATCACGAACAACCAGGTCGGCTTCACGACCGACCCGGACGACGCGCGCTCGACGCGTTGGGCGTCGGACCTCGCGAAGGGCTTCGACGTTCCGATCGTGCATGTCAACGCGGATGACGTGCAGGCGTGCATGAGCGCCGTGCGGCTCGCGTTTGCGTTCCGCCAGGAGTTCGGCCACGACGTGCTGATCGACCTGATCGGCTACCGCCGCTTCGGTCACAACGAGTCGGACGAGCCCGCGTACACGCAGCCGGAGATGTACGCGAAGATCAAGGCGAAGAAGCGCGTCGCGGAGCTGTGGGGCGACCGGCTCGTCGCCGAGGGCATCGTCACGCGCGAGGAAGTCGAGAAGCAGGCGCAGGAGGTGTGGGACCACATGACGCTCCTGCACCAGCGCCTGAAGGCGAAGATCGAGGCGGCGGCCGAGCACGGCGACCACGCGACGGGCGAGTACGAGCTCGACCGCTCGCCGAGCCCGGAAGTCGAGACGGCGGTGCCGCGCGCGCGGCTGCACGACCTCGGCGAGGCGCTGCTGCGCGTGCCCGACGGCTTCACCGTCCACCCGAAGCTCGTCAAACAGCTCGAGCGCCGCCGCGAAGCGCTGCAGGAAGGCGCGCACACGATCGACTGGGCGCACGCCGAGGCGCTCGCGTTCGCGTCGCTGCTGACCGAGGGCACGCCGATCCGCCTGACCGGCCAAGACACCGAGCGCGGCACGTTCAGCCAGCGCCATATGGTGCTGCACGACGCGAAGACCGGCCAGACGGTCTGCCCGATCCAGAGCCTGCCTGACGCGCTGGCGCCGCTGGAGCTGCACAACAGCCCGCTCTCTGAGCTCGCGTGCATGGGCTTCGAGTACGGCTACAGCCAGGAGGCGCCGGAGACGTTCGTGCTGTGGGAGGCGCAGTTCGGCGACTTCGTCAACTCGGCTCAGGTGATCATCGACCAGTTCATCGTCTCGGGCCTTGCCAAGTGGGGCCAAACGTCAAGATTGACGCTGCTGCTGCCGCACGGCTACGAGGGCTCCGGCCCTGAGCATTCATCGGCGCGCTTGGAGCGCTTCCTCGCGCTCGCCGCCGAGGGCAACATCCGCGTCGCCAACCCGACGACGCCGGCGCAATACTTCCATCTGCTGCGCCGCCAGGCGCGGATCGCCAAGCAGCGGCCGCTGATCGTGATGACGCCGAAGTCGCTGCTGCGCCTGCCGCAGGCGACCAACTCGCTCGCCGACCTCGCCGAGGGCACGCGCTTCCATCCCGTGCTCGCCGAGGCCGGAGTCGACGATGCAGAGGTCACGCGTCTGATCCTCTGCACGGGCAAGGTCTACTACGACCTCGTCGGCCACCCGGAGCGGGCATCGCACTCGGCGCTCGCGGTCGCGCGCGTCGAGTTGCTCTACCCGTTCCCCGAAGGCCAGATCCTCGAGCTGATGCGCCGCTACCCGAAGCTGAAGGAGATCCTGTGGGTGCAGGAGGAGCCGCGCAACGTCGGCGCCCGGGCGCACATGTTCCCGCGGCTGATGCAGATCATGCCGCAGGAGATCCGCTTCGGCTTCATCGGCCGGCCCGAGCGCGCGAGCCCAGGCGAGGGCTACCCGGCGGCGCACGTCGCCGAACAGAACCGGATCGTCACAACCGCGATCGACCTCGACAAGCCGATCTCGCAATACCCGCGCAAGACGCCCGGAGAGCGCTGATGGCCGGTCGATCGTGGTCCCGACGACGGCCGACTGGGGGTGAACGCTGATGTGGGCCCTATGGAAGCGCTTCCTCGCGATCCGGCGCCAGCGCAAGCGCAAGAAGCGCCTCGGTGGCTGATATTCGCCTGCACGGCTAGGCTGGGCGTTATCCGTCCGAGTGACGACCTACAGTGTGTAGACAATCGTCGTCAGACGGCCAGCTCATGTTGAATCCATCACCCACACTCCCCAAGCAGTCAAGCGTCGGGTTTGACCCAGATGATGTCCTCATACGATCCGACTTGGAGCCTGTCCTCGCGACGCCTCGAGGCGCCCTATTCAACGAGGACTGCCTGGTGATGCTGCGCTCGATCAAGAGCGAGAGCATCGACACCATTTTTGCTGACCCTCCGTTTAATCTTGGCAAGCGTTACGGGCAAAAAGTTAACGATAATCTGGTCGAAAGCGAATATCTCGACTGGGGAAGAGAATGGATACGAGAGTGCGTTCGTAGCCTTAAGCCCGGGGGCGCATTCTTCCTGTACAACCTCCCCAAGTGGAACATGCTGTTCGGCTCATATCTCCTTGAACTCGAGATGACGTTCCGTCATTGGATTGCACTCAGTATCAAGTTCGGTCTGCCGATCCCGGGGCGACTTTATCCTGCGCACTATGGGATGCTTTACTACACAAAGGGCAAGCCGAAGACCTTTGGTAAGGTACGAACACCGATAGAAACCTGTCGTCATTGTGGCGGGGAGATCAAGGACTACGGTGGACATCGGCAGGCTATGAACCCCAACGGCGTGAACCTTTCTGATGTGTGGACCGACGTTCCACCGGTACGACACCGGAAGTTCAAGAACAAGAAGCGTACCGCCAACCAGCTTTCGACGAAGGTAATTGAGCGAATCGTCAACCTCTCAACCGAGCCGGATGACCTTGTGCTTGATCCGTTCGGTGGGAGCGGTACTACGTACGCCGTCGCCGAGGCACTCGGACGCTACTGGATTGGTTCAGAGATCGAGAGTTGTGACTCGATAATTGAGCGCTTTACTACTGAAGATCTTCATCACCATGTGAGTACCGACTTTGTCGAGTCACGAACGGCTTAACCAAGAGCACGCCCGTCTGTTCCCTTTGGGATGAGAGGAGCAGTTTCATCGACGCTGTCGTGCTCGACTGTATAGATCCGGAGCGCAGCTTCCTCCACCCGCTCCGCAGCTGCGCTCCACAGCGGTAGGTATGGGCTCAGCTCCTCCATGTTGCCGACTCGATCCGTCAAATAGAGGTAGAGAGCGCGGGTAGGTACAACGAGGAAGCAGCCGATAACGGCCCGGTGGATCAGCCCGAGAACTAGCTTGTTCAAGGCGCGGTGACTTGAAGCGATGTTGCCCGTCTCCCACTCGAATGCGATGTAATGACCGCTCCTGACGACCAGCGCATCTAGATCGCCCGCCGTCAAGACGTTCGAGGCAAGCGGCGGCTTGGTCTCGACGCGCCATCCAAGAGCTTCCAAACGCGACACACACGGCAGCTTGATCGGCTTAACACCGTTCCCTTTTCGTGTGGGATTGATGGTGAACGTGCCTGCGCCGTGCGGCCAGTCCACCAAGCTGATTGCGTCCTCCACATCCGCGCAAGCTTGCTCCCAGGTCATGGATCTTGCGAACGGACCGGTTGCGATCACATCAGTTGCGTCGACTATCTTCATTGGGCTCTAGTGGCCGCGCCACACCGGCGCGCGCTTCTCCTTGAACGCGCTCGCCCCCTCCTTGGCGTCCTCGGAGCCCATCACCGGGCCTGTGATCTCGCCCTGCTTCTGCCACATCTCGGCCGCGCTCCAGTCGAACTGCTCCTGCAGGATTCGCTTCGAGCCGATCAGCGCGAGCGGACCGTTCTTGACGACCCGCTCGGCGAGCTCGAGCGCGACGTCGACGGCGGTGCCCGGCTCGGCGAGGCGATTGACGAGGCCGAGCTCGTGGAAGCGCTCGGCCGGCAGCGGATCGCCGGTCAGCGCTAGCTCCATCACGACGTGGTAGGGCATCCGCCGCGGCAGGCGCAGCAGCGCGCCGCCGGCGGCGATCAGCGAGCGCTTGGCCTCGGGGATTCCCATTTTGGCCCCGTTCGCAGCGACGATCAGGTCGCATGCGAGCGCGACCTCCATCCCGCCGGCAAGCGCGAAGCCCTCGATCGCGGCGATCAGCGGCTTCTGCGCCGCGCGCTGGGCGATGCCGGCGAAGCCGCGGTCGCCGAACCACGGCGATTCGCCTTTGACGAACGCACCGAGGTCCATGCCGGCGCTGAAGTAGCCGCCGGCTCCGGTCAGCACACCGACCGACAGCCGCTCGTCGCCGTCCAGTTCCTCGAGCGCGCCGGCGATGCCCGCCGCGACGGCGCCGTTGACCGCGTTGCGCACCTCCGGCCGGTTGATCGTGATCAGCAGGACGCTCCCGCGTCGCTCGCTCAGCACCGCGTCGGAGGTCTGTACGGCTTGCTCGGCGCTCATGCGGTCTCCTTGTCCGGAAGTCGAGAATGCGGCGCGTGCAGCCTACTGCTCGCCCGCCCGCTCCCCGCCCGGCTCCGCGGCGCCGTCCGTGCCCGCCGCGGGCTGCATTTGCGTGTGCGAGTCGCCGCCGCTCGCGCCGAGGTCGAGCGACTCGCGGAACTCGCGGATGCCCTGGCCGAGCGCGCGGGCGAGCGCCGGCAGGCGCTTCGGCCCGAGCACGACAAGCGCGATCACGGCGATGAACAGCAGGTGGACCGGACTCTCGATACCCATGACGCCTTCGCAAGGCTAGCGCTACGGCCGAGCCGGTACGTACGCTCTGCGCCGTGGCCGCACAACCCGCCGCGCCCGGGCGCCCGTACCCCCCGCCCCCCGAAGGCGAGCCGTTTTGGCCGGCGCAGCTGACCGTGCTGACGGCGATCGTCATCCAGCTGCTGCTGCCCGGGCCGCTCACGGCAGGACCGTCGTGGCTCGTTCCCTCGCTCGAGGGCGTGCTGCTCGCGGGCCTCGTCGTGATCACGCCGAACGTGCTCGAGGACGAGCACCCGCGACGGCGGCGCATCGCGCTCGGCTTGACGGCGTTCGTCAGCGCCGCGAACATCTTCTCGCTGGGGGCGTTGACACACTACCTGCTGCATCACAACGTCTCGAACGGCCGCAGCCTGATCGTCGCCGGCGTGCTGATCTGGCTGACGAACCTGCTGATCTTCGGCCTGTGGTTCTGGGAGATCGACCGCGGCGGTCCGGGCCGGCGCGCGTCCGGCCGCGACGGGCCGCCCGACTTCCTCTTCCCGCAGATGAGCGACGACCGGATCGAGCCGCGCGACTGGCGCCCGAAATTCTTTGACTACCTGTACGTGTCGCTGACGAACAACACCGCCTTCTCGCCGACCGACACGATGCCGCTGACGCCGATGGCCAAGGGCGTGATGGGGGCGCAGTCGGTCGTCTCGCTGCTGACGATCGGCCTGATCGTCTCGCGCGCCGTCAACATCCTGTAGCGCCACACGCGTTCGAGCAGCGCGCCGCCCGCGCACCAGCCGCACGCGTAGCTCCGACTACGGCCGTGCGGCAAGCGATGCGAGGCCGCTCGCGCCTCGCATCGCCACAGGCGCACTCGCTATTCGGTCGCCGCCCGAACCTCGAGCGGTTCGGCGTTGCTGATTTTCCCGGTCGCCGTCAGGCCGGCCTGTTCGGGCGAGCCGGCGCCGAGCGTGCTGAGCAGCGTGTCGTTCGGCTTTTCTTCAAACGATTCGGGGCTCTGCTTGCCGCCCGCCGCCTGGAACTTGAGCGTGAATTTCGAGGTCATTTTGTCGACGGCGCCGATCGTGCCGATCACCGAGCCGGAGACCGAGAGCGGCGCGCCGCCGCATTCGGCGCTCAGCAGCGTCAGTGAGTGTTTGAGGTCCAACCCGGCCGACACGTTCAGCTGTTCGCCTTCGAACACGTTCTTGACGAACCCGAGTTCGCCTTCGAGGCCGCTCGCGACGATGACGCCTGAGCCGGCGCCGCTGCTCTGGCACGACGCTTTCGTGTCCGCGCGCACACAGCCCGTGAGCGTCAGCGTCGCCGTCGCCGTTTTCAGCCCCGTATAGCTGCCGGAGGCCGCCGCCGCCGCGCACTTGATCGCCGCTTTGCCGACCGATTCAAGCGTCACTTTCCCGGCGGTCGCCGTAAAGCCGTCGTTCGGACCCGGCCCCGGAGACCATTCGTACGGGCCGTTGACTTCGGCTGGCGGCTGCGGGTTTTCTTCGACGCACCCAGCCGCTTCGTAGTGCCCGTGGTAGAACCGTTCCTTGCCGACTTTGATCGGTTCGGTTTTCTCACAACGGCCGAATTCGGGAAGCTGCGCCTCCGCCTTGACGACCCGCGACGGCGCCGAGTAGAGCGTCCCGCCGAGGATCGCCGTGTTGCTCCCCGCCGCCGCCGGCAGCCCCGCGTCGAGATCGACGACCGGGTCGATCACCGGCGCGAGCAGGCCGCCGCAGCCGTTGACGCCGGGCGCTGCGAACGAGTTGTCGACGAGCGAGCTGCCCGAGTCGATGATCAGCCGGCTGTGATCCTTCAGCGTGAACGTGCCGACGTTGCCCGTGATCGGTTTGTTCGGCGACGGTGGACTGGTGGTGCCGCTCGTCAGCTTCAACGTCACCGGTTCGGCGCTCGACCCGATGTAGCATTCGCTGCCGAGCGCCGGATTGCCGAGGTTGACCTTCAGCGGCATCGTCAGCGCCGGCGAGTTGGTCCCGAGGTTGTTCAGCGTGAGATCGACCGGCCCCGCGAGTTCGGCCGTCGCGGTCACTTCGCCGCCGAGCCCTTCGATGCCGACGAGGCCGCCGGGGACGGTCAGCGGCGTTTTCGAGAGCTTCGCGCCGACGAGTTCCTGCGTCGTTTCGCTGATCGCGCCTTCCAGCGTGATCGTCTTGTCGACCGTGACCGCCTTGCTGCCGAGCTTGAATTCGCCGCTGTTCGTCTCCGAGACGAGGCACTGAACGACGCCCGGCGTGTTCACCGGGCAGGTGTCGAAGATCGCGAATTCCTGCTGCACACCGGCGAGCGCCGGGCTCGTGCCGGCGATCATCGCCGTGGACGTCGCAACCGTCGCCGCCGCCGCGCACCGTTTGAGCACACGGCTCCTTCCGCCCTTCCTCACGCCGCTTCCCATCTCGTCCCCTCCTCGATTGAAGTCCGCCCGACGCTCCGATCGCCGCCGGCCAATCGACGCGCTGCCCAATCGAGTAGCACCCGTTGACATCAACGCGCGATCGATACCGCGCTATCAAGCTGCGCAGGCTATACCCGCTTTCATCGTGTGCAAACCTCCGCAACCCGACGCGACGCGCCGGCAGAGCTGGTGGCTACCCCGCGCGCGCGAGCCGCGGCTCGAGCGCGAGCGCCTGCACCATCAGCTCGCGCACGCCCTCGCCGCTGCCGCCGAGCGCGCTCGCGCGGCGCAGCGCCTCGAGCGTCCCCTCGCGATCGAGCAGCCGCAGGCGCAGCCGCCCCAACCGCTCCCACGCGCCGGCGTCGGACGGCCCGCGGTCGACGGCGCGCGCGGCGGCCTCCTCGGCGAGGTCGACGGCGCCGATGTCCTCGTAGATCCGTGAGGCGAAGCGGTGCGCGGCCGGTCGGGCGCCGTCGACGCGCGCCCAGTCGCGCACGGCGCGCGCGGCCTCCTCGAGCTTGCCGGCCTGCCAGAACGCGAGCGTCATCAGGCGCAGCACCGCGACGTTGTCGGGCTCGGCGTCGCGCGCGTAGATCAGCCGCTGGGCGGCTAGTTCGTACTCGCCTTCGGCCATCGCCCGCTGGGCGGCGAGCATGAACCGTTCGACGCGCTCCTCGGCGCGATCGGGCTTGGAGAAGTCGACGAAGCGCATGCTGCCGGCCGGCACCGTGCGCACGCCGTGGCTGAATTTGACGCGCGCCCATTGCCGCACGTCCTCGCCGCCGTCGGGGTCGCCGCTGAAGTAGATGCCGGCGACCGTGCCGACGCCCCACTCCGGGTAGGAGAGGCAGCGCGCGTAGCGATGCACGACCGAGTGGTCGGGCACGCGGCTGGCGAACGGGTCGTGCTTGGCTTTGTCCTCGGCCTGCGAGCGGGCGCGCTGCTCGGCTTCGTACGCGCGCCGGCCGGCCTCCTCGCGCTCGCGGCGCGCCGCCGACGCGCTCGCGCGCACGGCGTTGCGCGAGACCTTGCCGCCGCGCGAGCCCTCGGCGAGGCGCTCGAGCTGGTCGGCGGCCTCGTTGATCGCCTTCAGGTGGCGCTCGTGCTCGAACTGCCTGCCCGCCGGCGCAATGTCGGGATGCCAGCGCTTGGCCATCCGCCGACGCGCCATCTGCACGTCGCGCTTGCCGAACGGAGCCTCGAGCTCCAGCAGGAGCATGTGCTGCTCGATGTCGAGGACCGTCGTAGGCATGACCCGACAACGTTAGCGACCCAGACGAGCGCCTATCCTGCCTGCCAATGTCCTCTCAGTACATCTTCACGATGCACCGGCTGTCGAAGTTGCACGCACCCGAGAAGACGGTGCTCGACGACGTCACGCTCGCGTTCTTTCCAGGCGCGAAGATCGGCGTGCTCGGCTACAACGGCGCCGGCAAGTCGACGCTGCTGCGGATCATGGCCGGCGTCGATCAGGAGTATCGTGGCGAGGCGCAGCTCGCGCCGGGTGCGAGCGTCGGCATGCTCGAGCAGGAGCCGCAGCTCGACGAGTCAAAGGACGTCAAGGGCAACGTCGAGGACGGCGTCGCCGAGACGAAGGCGCTGCTCGACCGCTTCAACGAGCTGGCGGCGAACTACTCCGAGGACGTCGCCGAGGAGTTCGGCGCGCTGCAGGCGAAGATCGAAGCGGCCGACGCGTGGAACCTCGACATGCAGCTCGAATACGCGATGGACGCGCTGCGCCTGCCGCCGCCCGACGCCGACGTGAGCAAGCTGTCCGGCGGCGAGCGCCGCCGCGTCGCGCTGTGCCGCCTGCTGTTGAGCGCGCCCGACCTACTGCTGCTGGACGAGCCGACCAACCACCTCGACGCCGAGTCGGTCGCGTGGCTCGAGCAGCACCTGTCCGAGTACAAGGGCGCGATCGTGGCGGTCACCCACGACCGTTACTTCCTCGACAACGTCGCTGGCTGGATCCTCGAGCTCGATCGCGGCAAGGGCATCCCGTATGAGGGCAACTACTCGAGTTGGCTCGTGCAGAAGCAGGCGCGGATGGCCCAGGAGGAGCGCTCGGAAAAGGGGCGTGAACGCACGATCGCAGCGGAGCTCGAGTGGGTGCGTACGAATCCCAAGGGCAAACGCACGAAGTCGAAGGCTCGCTTGGCGCGCTACGAGGAGCTGATCGCGGAGGAGCGCAACGTCAAGCTCGAGGACGTCCAGATCCACATCCCGCCGGGTCCGCGCCTCGGCGAGAAGGTGCTCACCGCGGATGACGTGCGCAAGGGCTTCGGCGAGAAGCTGCTGATCGAGGACCTCAGCTTCGACCTGCCGCGCGCGGGCATCGTCGGCGTGATCGGCGCCAACGGCGCCGGCAAGACGACGCTGTTTCGGATGATCACCGGCGAGGAGTCGCCCGACGCCGGCTCGATCGCGCTCGGCGACACGGTCCAGCTCGCCTACGTCGACCAGTCGCGCGACGCGCTCGATCCGGCGAAGACGGTGTGGGAGGAGATCTCCGAAGGCTACGAGCACATCAAAGTCGGCGAGCGCGAGGTCAACTCGCGCCAGTACACGGCCGGCTTCAACTTCAAGGGCTCCAGCCAGCAGGCGAAGATCGGCAGCCTCTCCGGCGGCGAGCGCAACCGCGTGCACCTCGCGAAGCTGCTGCGCAGCGGCGGCAACCTGCTACTGCTCGACGAGCCGACGAACGACCTCGACGTCGACACGCTGCGCGCGCTCGAGAACGCCCTGCTCGAATTCCCCGGCTGCGCCGTGATCATCTCGCACGATCGCTGGTTCCTCGATCGGATCGCGACACACGTGCTGGCGTTCGAGGGCGATTCGCAGGTGACGTGGTTCGAGGGCAACTTCGAGGCCTACGAGGAGCACCGCCGCGCGCTGCTCGGCGCCGCCGCCGACCGGCCGCACCGGATCACCTACAAGCGCCTCGTCCGTGGCTGAGCAGGCCGCGGCGCTGACGGCGTTCGACCGCGACACCGCCGTCCGCGAGCTCTCGCGCGCCGCGGACGATGGGCGCGGCGCGGGTCGGGCTCGCTTCGCGGTCGACGTGTCGCCCGACTGGCGCGCCGGGCGCGGGCCGCACGGCGGCTACCTCGCGGCGCTGATCCTGCGCGCGCTCGTCGAGACCGTCGCCGACCGCACGCGCGCGCCGCGCTCGCTGACGATCCACTACGCGCGGTCGCCGCAGCCCGGGCCGGCGACGATCGCGGTGACGGTCGAGCGCGCGGGCCGCTCGCTGAGCACGCTCTCAGCGCGGATCGAGCAGGACGGCGCGCTCGTCGCGCTCGCGCTCGCCGCGTTCTCGGTGCCGTGGAGCGCGCCCGACGTCGCCGAGCTGCCGATGCCCGACGTCGCGCCACCCGACGCCGAGCGCAAGTCGGGCGTGCTGCTGTTCCGGGGCGCGCCGCCGTTCACGCGCCACCTCGTCCTGCAGCCGCGGATCGGCGCAATCCCGTTCACCGGCTCGACCGAGCCGATGGAGATCGGCGCGTGGCTCGGTCTCTCCGAGCCGCGCCCGATCGACGCGCTGTCGCTCGCGTTCTTCAGCGACGCGCTGTTCTCGCCGCCGTTCATCCGCATGCGCGAGCCGGCGACCTCGCCGACGGTCGACCTGACGATCCACTTTCGCGCGACGATGCCCGCCGAGCGCACCGGCGACGCGCACGAGCTGTGTTTCGCGCGATTCCGCTCGGGCGTGGTCCACGAGGGCTTCTTCGAGGAGGACGGCGTGATCTGGTCGGCCGACGGAGCGGTGCTCGCGCAGTCGCGGCAGCTCGCGATCCTCATGCCGATCGGTTAGTGTCGGCTGATGAGCGATTACACAGCGAAGCGCATCAGCGACATGCAGGCGAGTCACGGCGGCGGGTTCGTCAAGGCCCGTGCCGAGCTCGGCGCGACGGCTTTCGGCATGCAGGTGATCCAGCTGCCGCCCGACTTCGAGGGCTACCCGGAGCACGATCACGCCGAGAGCGGCCAGGAGGAGGTCTTCGTGACGCTGTCCGGCTCCGGCTGGATGGACGTCGAAGGCGAGCGCGTCGAGATGGATCTCGAGACGCTGATCCGCGTCGCACCCGAGGTCAGGCGCAAGGTGCTCACCGGCCCGCAGGGCCTGCGCATGCTTGTCGTCGGCGGCTGTCCGGGCGAGGCGTACAAGATCGTGCCGGCGACCGAGCTCGAGAGCGTCTGAACGAGCGCGAGCGGCGGTCAGGCCGAGAACAGCGTCTCGCCGCCGAGCCGCAGCGCGGCCGCCGCGATCAGGCGGGCGCACGCGTCGACGTCGTCGAGCTGCACGAGCTCGACCGGCGAGTGCATGTAGCGCAGCGGGATCGAGACGAGCGCCGTCGGGACGCCGCCGCGCGCGAGATGAACCGCGTCGGCGTCGGTCCCGGTCGCGCGCGCGCTCGCCTCGAGCGTGAACGGGATCTGCTCGGCTTCGGCCGTCTCGAACAGCAACTCGAACAGCTCCTGGTTGAGCGTCGAGCCGCGGCTCAGCACCGGGCCAGAGCCGAGCTCGTGCTTGCCGCTCTCCTTGACCTCGAGCCCGGGCGCGTCGGTCGCATGCGTGACGTCGACGACGATCGCCGCGTCGGGCGCGAGCGCGAACGCGCTCGTACGCGAGCCGCCGAACGTGATCTCCTCCTGCGTCGCCGCGACCGCCGCGAGCTCCCACTCGCCGCCGCCGGACTCCGCGACCAGCCGCGCGGCCTGCAGCGCGACGAACGCGCCGAGGCGGTTGTCCAACGCGCGCGCCGTGATCCTGCCGTTCGGCAGCGCGACCGGCTGCGCGTCGATCACGGCGACGTCTCCGACGCGCACGCGCCGGCGCGCCTCCTCGCCGTCGCGCGCGCCGATGTCGATGTGCATCTGACGGATCTCCGCGACCTTCTTCGACTCCTCGTCGCGCAGCAAGTGGATCGGCTTCTTGCCGACGACGCCCGTCATCGGGCCCTCGCGCGTGTCGATCACGAGCCGCTGTCCGACGAGGACCTGTGCGTCCCAGCCGCCGACGCCGCGGAACCAGAGGTAGCCGTCGTCATCGATATGCGTGACGATCAGCCCGATCTCGTCGATGTGACCCAGCACCATCAGCCGCGGCGGCGACTGGTCGAAGCCGTGCTTCGGCGCGACGAGCGCGACCGGCGTGCCGATCACGTCGGTGCTGACCGTCGCGAACTCAGCGGCCGCCTCGCGCCAGACGGCGGCTGGAACGCGCTCGTAGCCGGACGGGCCGCGCGCGGCGAGCAGCTCGAGCAGCACCGGCGGCAGCTCGGCGCTCGGCGCCTTGTCGTGGCCGTCGGGCGTCGAGCCGACCGCAGGCGCGTCCATCCCCGACTTGTCCTCGGCGCTCATCGAGCGAGCAGCATACGCAGCACGTACTGAAGGATGCCGCCGTGGCGGAAGTAGTCGGCCTCGCGTGGCGTGTCGATCCGCATCCGCGCGTCGAACTCGATCGCCTCGCCGCTGTCGCGCTCGGCTTTCACGCGCACGGCCCGGCCCGCGCCCGCGCCGCCCGCCACCGCGGCGACGGCGTCGGCGATGCCGTCGATCGAGAAGATCTCCTCGCCGCTGCAGCCGAGCGATGAGACGCTATCGCCCTCGCTCAGTTGCAACGGCAGCACGCCCATGCCGACGAGGTTCGAGCGGTGGATGCGCTCGAAGCTCTCGGCGATCACGGCACGCACGCCAAGCAGCTTCGTGCCCTTTGCGGCCCAGTCGCGCGAGGAGCCCGAGCCGTACTCCTTGCCGGCGAGCACGACGAGCGGCACGCCGTCCCCGGCGTAGCGCATCGCCGCGTCGTAGATCGACGTCCGCTCGCCATCGGGCAGGTGCCGCGTGACGCCGCCCTCCGTGCCTGGCGCGAGCAGGTTGCGCAGGCGGATGTTCGCGAACGTGCCGCGCATCATCACCTCGTGGTTGCCGCGTCGCGAGCCGTATGAGTTGAAGTCGCGTGGCGCGACGCCTTGCGCCTGCAGATACGCGCCGGCGGGCCCGTCGCGCTTGATCGCCCCGGCAGGCGAGATGTGGTCGGTCGTGACGCTGTCGCCGAGCAGCGCCAGCACGCGCGCGCCGTTCAGCTCGCCTACGGGCTCGGGCTCGGCGGGCATGCGATCGAAGTACGGCGGCAGGCGCACGTACGTCGAGTTCGCCTCCCACGCGAAGCGCTCGCCCGCGGGGACGTCAAGGCCGTTCCAGCGCTCGTCGCCGGCGAACACCTCGCCATAGCTCTTGCGGAACATGTCGGCCTGCACCGCCTCGCCGACGGTCCTCGCGATCTCCTGCTCGGACGGCCAGATGTCGCGCAGGTAGACGTCCTCGCCGCGCTCATCCTGGCCGAGCGGATCGTGCAGCAGGTCGACGTCCATCGTCCCGACGAGCGCGTATGCGACGCACAGCGGCGGCGAGGCGAGGTAGTTCATCTTCACGTCCGGGTTGATCCGCCCCTCGAAGTTGCGATTGCCCGACAGCACCGAGACGACCGCGAGATCGCCCGCGTCGACCGCGTCGGAGATCTCCTGCGCGAGCGGTCCGGAGTTGCCGATGCACGTCGTGCAGCCGTAGCCGACGAGGTTGAAGCCGAGCCGCTCGAGCGGCTCGGTCAGCCCGGCGCGGTCGAGGTACTCGGTGACGACTTTCGAGCCCGGCGCGAGCGACGTCTTCACCCACGGCTTGCTCGTCAGCCCTCGTTGCAGCGCGTTTCGCGCGAGGATGCCGGCGCCGATCATCACCGACGGGTTCGACGTGTTCGTGCAGCTCGTGATCGCCGCGATCACGACGTGCCCGTGGTCGAGCTCGAACGTCTCGCCGTCGACCGTGACGCTCCGCGCCGTGCCGTTGTGCGGCAGCGCCGTCGCCGCGCCGCCTTCGGGCAGCTGCGGTTGCGAGACGCCGAGCGCCGGCGCGTGGCCCGGCTCGTTGGCGGGCGGGTCGGATGCCGGGTAGGACTCCGCGACCGCCTCATCCTGGGCGTCGGCCTGATCGCCGTCGCTGGGGACGTAATCGCGCAGGGCCTGGCGGAAGACCGTCTGCGACTCGCTCAACGCGACGCGATCCTGCGGCCGCTTGGGACCGGCCAGGCTCGGCTCGACGGCGCCGAGATCGAGCTCGATCTCGTCCGAGAACGTCGGCTTCTCCGAGCGCTCGTCGTGCCACAGTCCCTGCTCCTTCGCGTACGCCTCGACGAGCGCGATCTGCGCCGGCGGGCGACCGGACAGCTTCAGGTAGCCGAGCGTCTCTGAGTCGATCGGGAAGATCGCGCACGTCGAGCCGAACTCGGGCGACATGTTGCCGATCGTCGCGCGGTCGGCGATCGGCAGTCCAGCGAGGCCGTCGCCGTAGAACTCGACGAACTTGCCGACGACGCCGCGCTCGCGCAGCAGCTGAGTGACGGTCAGCACGAGGTCGGTCGCCGTCGCGCCCTCCGGCAACTCGCCGTGCAGGCGGAAGCCGAGCACTTGCGGGATCAGCATCGACATCGGCTGGCCGAGCATCGCCGCCTCGGCCTCGATCCCGCCGACGCCCCAGCCGAGCACGCCGAGGCCGTTGACCATCGTCGTGTGCGAGTCGGTGCCGACGAGCGTGTCGGGGTAAGCCTGACCGGTCTGCTCGTTTGCAAAGACGACGCGCGCGAGGTACTCGAGGTTGACCTGGTGCACGATCCCCGTGTCGGGCGGCACGACCGCGAAGTCGTCGAACGCGTCCTGCCCCCAGCGCAGGAACGAGTAGCGCTCCTGGTTGCGCTCGAACTCGCGCTCGGCGTTGATCCGGAACGCGTCGCGCGTGCCGAACGCGTCGACCTGGACCGAGTGGTCGATCACGAGCTCGGCCGGCACGAGCGGGTTGATCTGCGCCGCGTCGCCGCCCATCTCGGCGATCGCGTCGCGCATCGCGGCGAGGTCGACGACGGCCGGGACACCCGTGAAGTCCTGCATCAGCACGCGCGCCGGCGTGAACGCGATCTCCTTGCTCGGCTCCGCCTTCGCGTCCCAGCTCGCGAGCGCTTCGATGTCGGCCGCCTGCACCGTCGGCGACGGCCCGGTCGAGCCGTTGCCCTCGGTGCGCAGCAGGTTCTCGAGCAGGACCTTCAGCGAGAACGGCAGGCGCGCGACGTCGAAGCGCTGCTGGAGGGCGTCGAGGCGGAAGATCTCATAGCTGCCGTCGCCGGCCTCGAGCGTGCTCTTCGCGCCAAAGCTGTTCTGCGTCATTCACTCTCCCAGGCTCGCTGGCTGGACATTGCGGACCGCAAAGGAGTCTCGCAGAGTCCCGCGGCGCGCCCGGCCCGCGGCGCTCGGCGGCCGACGACGATCGCCGCCGCGGCCGGCGCCTTCAGGAGATCGGTTCAGACGCGCGCGTGACGCGACCCTTGCCCTCGCGCTTGGAGCGCAGCAGCGCGAGGTCGCACGCTTCCAGCAGATCGTCCGTCGTCATCGGCGCATGCCACTCGGCGACTCCGATCGACGCCGAGATACCCGCGTCGCCATGCGACGTCGAGACGGCGCGCATCCGCTCGAGCGCGCGCGACGCGGCGGCCGCGGCCGCGCGCAGGTCGGCGTTTGGCAGGATCACGACGAACTCGTCGCCGCCGTAGCGCGCGACGCGGTCGGCCGTGCGAAACTCGCCGACGAGCGCCTGCACGACGTCGCGCAGGACCGCATCGCCGGCCTGATGGCCGTGGCGATCGTTGACGAGCTTGAAGTCGTCGAGATCGATCAGCAGGCACGACAGCAGGCTGCCGGCGCGCGAGGCGCGACCGATCTCCTCGTCCAGGCGCCGTCGCATCGCCCGGTGGTTGAGGCAGCCGGCGACCGGGTCCGTCCCCGCCTCGGCGCGCGCGTGGACGAGCGCGAGCGCCGTCGCCGCCTGGTCGACCAGCGTGCGTGCGAGCTCGACCGCCCGTTCGTCGAACGCGCTCGAGACGCGCCGGACGAGCGTCACGACCGCCACCGTTTCGCCGTGCTCGACGAGCGGAAGCAGCAGCGCGCCGCTGGCCGACCCGGTCTCCGTCAGACGCGGCATGCGCTCGGCGATCTTGCCCGGATCGGCGATCAGCACGTTGCGGCCGGTGTGGATCACCCAGCTCACGCCCGACGGCCGCTCCGACCGCGGCAGCAGGTAGCTGACGCGCGCGTCACCGTCGAACATGTAGACGACGACGAGCTCTTCATCCTCGTGCGGCGCGAGCAGGTGCACGTGCACCTCCTCGGCGCCCGGCGTGACGAGCAGCTCGCGCGCGAGCGCACGCAGCACCGTGTCGGCGTCGGACGCGCCGTCGGCGAGCAGCGTCAATCGACGCAAGCCCGCCAGCAGCAAGTCGCCAGCCCCCGTCGGCGTAGAGGTATCCGTACCTGTAACAACGCCCATGCGCTCAATCTACGGCATGGCACGGCCGCAGGCAAGGAGTCGCAGGGCCGGGCGACACGAGGATCCCGGCGCCCGCGTCCCGATCGCGCCGTCGAGACGACGGCGTGCCGACGAACGCCGAGGGCGGCCGAAAGGGCCGCCCTCGCACGCTCATCGTCGAGCAACCGGCGTCAGCGGAATCCAACCGTGACGAACGCGACCGAGCTCTTGCCGCTGCGCGCCTTCGGCACGAAGCCGACGCGCAGGCGCACGTTGAACGGCCGGCGGCGACCGCGAGCGCGGCCGGCCAGGCTCACCTTCAGCGTCGCCGCTTTCTGCGCGCGCCCGAGCTGGCGGAACGTGGTCCCAAGGCCCGCGCCTTTGCCGCTGATGCGGCCGGGCGCGTAGGTCTGCACCGTGATGTACGCCGTGCTCCCGACCACCTTGTGACCGACGATCCGCACGCCGCATCCGAGGACGCCGATCGTCGTGTTCTGTTTGACGACCGTGCCGTTCTGTCCGGTCATGATCGTCGGCATCACGAGCGGGCTCGCGCACAGGTTGCCGTTTGCCGTCAGCGCGCTGTGCGCTCCGATCGGCAGGTTCACGGTGATGCTCGACACCGGCACGTCGGGCGTCGAGGAGAACGTCGTCGTCGTGATGCCCTTTTTGATGTCCGTGTTGCCGACCAGAATCGCACGGACGCCGTCGGCTTCCATCACGAGGTCGAGGTCCGGGAACGCGGCCGCCGCGTGCGAGACGAGGATCGCCGGACCTTTCAGTTTGTCGCGCAGCGTCGGCGTGTTCGCCCGTGCGCCGCCGACGAACGAACCGGAGGGGCAGTGATATGGGTCGACTTCGAACGTCGCCGCCGGGCACGCTTTCTGCAGCGTCGTCAGTCGCGACGGGAGCTGCTTGGGCAACTGCACCTTGACCGACTTGACGTTCGCCTGTCCGGGAACCTCGTTGAGCGTCGTTTCGAGGCTCGCGCCGTTCGCTTTCGACGTCCTCGAGTTGGATTTCGCGAGGAACGCCGGCTTGAATTTCAGCGCGTTGCAGCTGTTGAGCTGGAACGAGCTCGACAGGTTCTGCGTCGCGCCGAACGTCGACGTCACCGTCGATTCGGTCGCCATCAGGTTGCAGCTGGTCGGGTTCAGCAGAAAGCCCTGCTTGTTGATCGACACCGTCAAGCCGCGCAGACGGATCGGAATGCCTTTGACGATCGTCGGCAGCGTCGCCGTCGTCGTCACGCGCGCGGTGTACGGGTCGATGTTGAGCGTCGCGCGCGTCGTCACCGGGCCGAGGTTGAACGGTCCGGCTTCGGCGGGAACGACGATCGACAGACCGAACGGGGCGCCGTTGTACGGACCCGTCAGGAACACTTTCCCGTTGCCGAACCTGTACGGCGTCGGACCCGACCCCGACAGCGCCGAGGCGCTGCCGATTTCGCTCGCGGCCGGGCACGTGTTGCTGACGGCCTGCGCTTCGGTGCATTGCGCGGCCTTCGGGATCTGCCCGACGAGACCAGCCGGGAGCGTCGTCTTGACCTGCGAGAGGTATTGGTTGCCTTCCGGCCGCGACAGGCTGAACGTGAAGCTCGTGTTCCCGCCCGCGGTCGACGTCTGGTTCGACGTCGCCTGGGTCAGCGAGAACGGGATCGGGTTGGCGCAGCCGGTCGGCGTGAACGTGCTGCTCAGCGTCTTCGCGGCCGTCAGCGTGAACGGCTGGAAGCTCGCTTCGGTCGTCGCGGCCCCGCACGTGAGTGGGTTGGCGATCGGCGATAGCGCGCCTTCCTTGAAGTGCATCGTGATGCTCGTGAACGGCTGTTCGGGGTTTTCGTTGAAGATCGTCGTGATCTGACCGGTCGCTTCGTTCGGGATCGTTTCGCCCCTCAGGCGCACTGAGACCCCGTAGCGGGCCGACTCCGCATCGACGTAGATGATGTACGGCGGCTTCGTGATCGTGCCTTCTTCAGTGCCGAGGTACACGTTGCCCGTCAGAGGTTCTGACGCGGGAAGCGTCGGAACCGTCAGGCTGACCGTGCCGAGCTGGGAGCTCGCCGGGCACGCGGTACCTGGCGTTTCGCCGTGGATCCGCGCCTGTGCCGCCGTGCACGCCGTCAGTCCGGCGGCCGCCGACGGGTTCAGCGTCATCCCTTCGGGCAGCTTGATCGCAGCCGTTTTCACCTGCGCCGAGTCGATTTCTTCGCTTGGGCGCCGCGTCAGGCTGGCCGTCGCGCTGATTCCGTCGGGCTGATCGCTCGTGGTCGTCGCGGGCGTCAGCGAGAAACCCGGTTCGAACGGAACTAGTCCACATCCGTTGAGCGGCAGCAGCGTTTTGTATGGCCTTCTCACCGTTTCGGCCGCGGAGCCTTCAAGTGTGAGGAACGTCGTGTTGTCGCCCGGACAGCTCGTCCCGTTCGTGATGAACGCGCCGTTGCCGGTCGTGCCGTAGTCCTCCTGGCGCGACCTGATCAGCGGCAGGCTCGGCGAGACTTTGACTTCGAAGTAATCGTGGTAGTCGCCGGCGCCCGTGCCCTTCGCTTCCTGGCCCCATTCGACGTTGCCTTCGACGAGCGTATGCGCGTAGTACTGCGCGTTTTCGACTGCCGGATTCGTTTTTTTGAAGATTCCTTCGAGAATCCCTTTGGTGAGCCCGATCGGCAGTTTGAGCGCGGCCCCGAACAACGACGCGCGTGCCTTCGCCGGCGGTTCGGGCTGAACGAGGTTGTAGAGCTTTCCGGACAGGGTCACGTCGGGCGGGAGGCTTTTTTCGGCCAGCGGCTGGACGAACACGGTCGCCGTTTCTTCGCCGATCACGGTGCTTTCCGGTCCGGTTCCGTGCGGTCCGCCGCCTTCTTTGCATTTCGATGCCGCATAGAAGCCCGTTCCCGGGATTGCTTCCGCTTCGCCGAATTCGGTCGTCGTGCATTGAGGGACGGCTGCGGGAGCCGTCGCGAGGCCGGCTGCGACGTCGACCCTGACATGGGTGACGATTCCGGTCGGGACCGCCGTCGCCGAAGCGAGACTGCCGGTGTGTTTGAGCGTGAAGTCGGTGACGCCAAACGGCACGTGGCCGGCGGCCTGCCTGTACCCCTGCGTTTCGGATTCGGTCGGGCTCGGTTCGACGGTTTCCGCGATCGGATCGCCGAAGACGTCCGCGCCGACGACTTTTTCGCCGCAGGTTTCGGCGGTCGTTTTGCAGTTGACGCCGACGAACTTTTCGACTTCAACCGCGGCCTGTGCCGCTGCCGGCACTGCAAACGCGACGATCACGCCGACGAGCAGCGCAACGAACGAAAAGCGGACACGAGACCTCATACCGACCTCCCTAACGAGTCAAGGCACCTATACCCCTACTGACTCCTCTGGTCCTCAATAGTTGCGATCCACCGGCAGTATTTGGACGCATCGGCCGAGAGTCCTCCTTGGTGAAGGCTGCAAAGCGCGCCTGGCCGGCTGATGCTGCGCTAGGTGTGTGGCTGACGCCCAGCGGCGGCGCGGCGGCTCAGGCGAGCGCGAGCGCCGCGGCGCGGCCTTGGCAGTCGTACAGGGTCGTCCCGCTCGCGCCACTGCTCGACGTCGTGCCCGCGCCGCCGCCGCTGCTCGCAGTTTCCGCGCCCGAGCCTTCGCCCGTCGCGAGCGTCGTGCGCGTGCACGCTTTCGCGACCGCCGTCATCGCCGCTTTCGAGCCCGCGCGCGTGTCGCCCGGCAGGCTACGTCCGCCGCCCTGGAAGCCGCTCGCTTCGACGAGCACCCACCGAATCGCGCCCGAACTGACGCGCTGCGCAAGCCAGTTCGCCGTGACGTCGCTCTCGCGCCCGGAGAAGCCGCCGATCCCGGCGACCTTCGCGCCGCTTGCGATGATCGCCGACGCCGCGCTCGACTGGCTCGAGACGGCGATCGTGCCGCCGCCGTGCTGCTTGACGTACGAGAGCGCCTGCGTGATCGACCGGTCGTTGCCCATCGGGGCGCCCAACGCGCCGCCGCTCGGCGGCCCCGCCGGCGGAGCGCCGGCCGGTCCCGATTCCGACGTCCTGCCGCGACCAGAGCCGAACAGCGGCGGTTCGCCGGCCGGCTGGCCGGGCGCGCCCACGGCGGACGTCCCGCCGGCCGCGGAGCCCGCGCCGAAGCCGCGGAACCCGTTTGCGCCGCCGCGGCCGCCCGGGCCGCCGAACCGTGCGCCGTCGGCCCGCTGCACGTTCGCCGGGCCGCCTTCGGGGAACGTGCTGCTCGTCGCGTGGTCGAGCGTGTCGAGCGCCCACACCGACGGCGCCAGCAGCAGCGCGGCGATCCCGACGGCGGCGGCCGCCAGGCGCGCGCGCTTCGAGCGCGCGAGCACGAGCGCCAGCGCCGCGAGCACGCACGCCGCGATCAGCACCGGCGTGGTCCAGCTGAGCTGGCCGGGGTAGTCGTGCAGCACCGCCAGCTCCGTCGCGACGCCGCCGGCGAGCGCCAGCGGCGCGAGCACGCGCGCGCCGAGGCCGCCGCCGAGCATCTGCGCGACGCCCGCGCCGACCAGCGCAGCGACGAACGGAGCGAGCAGCGACACGTAGTACGGGTGGAAGATCCCGCTCGCGAAGCTGAACAGCAAGGCCGTCGTCGCGAACGCGCCGCCGACGGCGACGAGCCAGCCGCTGCGCGCGTCGCCGCGCCGTAGGCGGGTCGCGACGAGCAGCCCGATCGCGCTGACGAGCGCGAACCCGAGCAGCCACCCGGCCTGGCCGCCGAGCGCGTCGTTCAGCAGGCGCAGCGGCCCGGTCGAGCCGCCGAACATCGTGCCGCCGCCTGCGCCTCCGATCCCCGCGGGACCGCCCGCCAGGCCGTCGACGCGGCCGAAGCCGTTGTATCCGAAGATCAGCGAGAAGATGCTGTTGTCGCTCGTGCCCGAGATCCACGGGCGGTCGGACGCCGGCGTCAGCGCCACGAGCGCCGGCCACGCGCCGCCGACGAGCGCCATCGCCGCGCCGCCCGCGAGCAGCTGGCTTACCGCGCGCAGCCGTCCACGCGGCGCGACGAGCAGGTACGCGAGCACGATTCCCGGCACGACGAGGAGCGCGACGAGCATCTTCGTCTCGAACCCGAGGCCGACGCACACGCCGGCGAGCACGATCCACCGCGTCCGGCCGTCCTCGAGCGCGCGCACCGCGAACCACAGCGCCGCGACGCAGCACAGCACGAGCAGCGCGTCCGGATTGTTGTGACGCGAGATCGCGACCGCGATCGGCGTCAGCGCCAGCGCGAGCCCGGCGACGAAGCCGCCGACGCGCCCGAAGCGACGTCGCACGAGGTCGTACACGAGCGCGACGCTCGCGACGCCCATCAACGCCTGCGGCACGAGCATGCTCAGCGGGTGATAGCCGAACACGCGCACCGACAGCGCCTGCACCCACAGCGCCAGCGGCGGCTTGTCGACCGTCATCACGCCGCTCGCGTCGGCCGACGCGAACAGGAAGTTGTGCCAGCTCGCGCTCATCGAGCGCACCGCCGCGCTGTAGTAGTCGTTCGCCCAGCCGTTGCGGCCGAGCGCCCACAGGTTCAGCAGCGCCGCCAGCGCGATCAGCGCGCTCAGCTCTGCTCGCGGCAGGCGGCGCGCGAGCGCGCTCAGGCGCGGGCGCTCGCGCGCCACGCCTCCGCCGCGGATGGACGTGTCGATTTCAGGCGCGGCGGAGGTGGACTGCCATGAATAGCTCATGCGCGGCAGCATGGAGCGCGCGTGTAGGAGCAACGTGTGAGCTCGTTGAAACTTCCTAAAGAGCGTCTCGCGCCGACGGCTCATGCGGTGCGGCGCCTCGCGCGCCGCCGCTCAGTCGATCAGCCGTCCTCTCAGCCGCCAGATCGCGACGCGCCACATCAGCAGCGCGAACGCCAGCAGCACGCCGGCATGGCCGAGGTCGGCGAGCCGCAGTTCGCCCAGCGACGCGTCGCGCACGAGCTGCACGCAGTGGTACAGCGGGTTCACCTGCGCGACTTGGCGCAAGCCGGCCGGCAGCGTCGAGACCGGGAAGAACGTGCCGGCGACGAGGAACATCGGCGTCAGCACGGCGCTCGTGACGTAGTTGAAGTTGTCGATCGTCTTCGCCACCGCCGCGATCAGCACGCCGAACGCGCAGAACCCGAAGCCCGTCAGGAAGCCAATCGCCGGCACGAGCAGCATCCCCCATTCCGGTTGCAACCCGAACGCGAGCCCGACGAGCAGCGGCGCCATGCCGTACACGCCGGCGCGCAGCGAGACCCACAGGATCTCCGCCGTGACGAGCTCCTCGACGTCGAGCGGCGTCGCCAGCATCGCGTCGTACGTGCGCTGGAACTGCCACCGCACGAACGTGTTGAACATGCCCGGGAACGCCGAGCTGAACAGGACCGCCGTCGCGACCGTTCCCGTCGCGATGTACTCGATCGTCTTGACGTGGTCGATCTGCTTCAGCAGCGTCCCGAAGCCGAGCCCGAACGCGAGCAGGTAGATCGTCGGCTGCACGACCGACGAGAACGTCGTCGCCTTCCAATAGCGCCCGAAGATCACGACGTCGCGGCTCATCACCGCCGCGAGCGCCGCCGGCTCCAGGCGTCGCACGCGACGCACCGGGCGCTCGGCCTGGACCGCTCCCGCCTGCGCGCTCATCGACGCCGCCCGCAAGCCATCTTCGATCTCATTCGATCTCCTCTCCGGTCAGCGCGACGAACGCGTCCTCGAGGCTCGCCGGACGGCGCACGCCCTCGGGCGCGTCGCCGTCGAGCTGCTCCGCGCGCATGATCGCCAGCGCCGGTCCGCTGCGCCTGCTCTGCCAGCTGCGGCGCGCCGCCAGCTCGCTCAGTTGCGCGAGCCGCTCGGGCGAGCCGTACACCTCGATCACCTGCTCGCCGGCGTGCGCCCGCACCAGCTCCGCCGGCGTGCCCTGCGCGACGATCTTGCCGTGCGACATCACCGCGACGACGTCGGCGAGACGCTCGGCCTCCTCGATGTAGTGCGTCGACATCAACACCGTCACGCCGCCCGCGCGCAGCCCGTCGATCAGCGACCACAGCTCCTGGCGCACCTGTGGATCGAGGCCGACCGTCGGCTCGTCGAGCAGCACCAGGCGCGGCTCGTGGATCAGGCCGCGCGCGACGAGCAGCCGCCGGCGCATCCCGCCGGACAGCTCGCGCACGATCGTCTCCGCGCGCGGCGCCAAGTTCGCGATCTCCAGCGCCCGCTGCACCGCCGCCGCGCGCTCGCCCTTCGGCACGCGGTACAGGCGCGCGAACACCGTCAGGATCTGCCGGCACGTCAGCTCGACGTCGAGATTGTCGAGCTGCGGCACGACGCCCATCTCCATCCGCGCCTGCTTGGACTCGCGCGGCAGCTCGTACCCGAGCACCGTGATCTCGCCTTCGTCCGCAAGCGCCTGCGCCGTCAGCATCCGCATCGTCGTCGACTTGCCCGCGCCGTTCGGCCCGAGCAGCCCGAAGCAGACGCCGCTCGGCACCGACAGATCGAGCCCGTCGACCGCGACGATCGGCGCGCCGATCCCCGAATGCGGGAAGCGCTTGACGACGCCGCGCAGCGAGATCGCCGGCGAACGCGACTGGCTCTCTCTCTGCTCGGGCACTCGCACACTGTATGTGCGCGCCTGCGCCGGATGTCCAGGGACGCCGCCCTAACTTCATACGACGGTCCATATTCGCTCCGCGCCCGACCGGGCAATCTCAGGCGACGCTGTTCGAGCTGCGCCGTCCGAGGAAAGCGAGGCGAGACGAGACGATGCGAGGAAGAACGCCCCAGATCGTCGCCCTCGGAGGCGGCGGCTTCTCGATGGAGCGCGACAGCTCGTTGCTCGACGACTACGTCCTGTCGCTGACCGACGCCGAACGCCCGCGCGTCTGTTTCCTGCCGACCGCCTCCGGCGACGCCGACCACTACATCGTTCGCTTCTACCGCCGCTTCGCAGCGGCCTGCGACGCGAGCCACGTCTCCCTGTTCCGCCGCGACCAAGGCGCCGGCGGCGTCGAGGACGACCTTGCGAGCCACCTGCTCGCGCAGGACCTGATCTACGTCGGCGGCGGCAACGTCGTCAGCATGCTCGGCGCCTGGCGCGCTCACGGGCTCGACGACGTGCTGCGCAAGGCCTGGCGCAAGGGCATCGTCCTGTGCGGCCCCTCCGCCGGATCGCTGTGCTGGTTCGAGGAGGCGCTCAGCGCGTTCCACGGCGCCCCGCGCGGCGTGCGCGGGCTCGGAATGCTGCCGTACTCCAACTGCGTCCACTACGACGCCGAGCCGGCGCGACGCGCCGAGTACCACCGCTTCGTCGGCGACGGGATGCGCGCCGGCTTCGCCGCCGAGGACGGCGTCGCGCTGCACTTCCGCCGGACGCGCCTGCAGCGCGTCGTCAGCTCGCGCGCCGACGGCCGCGCCTATCGCGTCGAGCACGCCGGCGACGGCGTCGTCGAGACGCCGCTCGAGGTCACCTACCTCGGCGAGCGGCCCGTCTCGCGCGACGAGCCGCCGGTCGAGCCCGTCGCCGAGCCCGTCGCCGATCGCGCAGCCGCGGCCCCGTCGCGTCGCGCGCGCAGACGCGCCGTGCGCGGAGCCGTCGCCGCCGGCGCACTGCCCGCCTGAGCGGTACGCTCGAAACGTGAGCAGCGAAGCACCCGAAGTCCCGCTCGAGCAGCGCCGGATCTTCGCGATGGGCGGCGGCGGCTTCACGATGGAGCCGACCAACCCGCTGCTCGACGACTTCGTCCTCTCGCTGACCGACGCCAAGCAGCCGCGCGTGCTGTTCCTGCCGACCGCCTCCGGTGACACGACCACGCAGATCAACGCCTTCCAGGCGCGCTTCGCCGACCGCTGGTGCATACACGAACATCTCTCGTTGTTCCGCCTGCAGGACAGCAAACGCCCGCTCGCGCAGATCCTGCTCGAGCAGGACGTCATCTACGTCGGCGGCGGCTCGATGCGCAACCTGCTCGCGATCTGGCGTGCGCACGGCCTCGACCGCCTGCTCGTCGACGCGTGGCGCACCGGCACCGTGCTCGCCGGCCTCAGCGCCGGCGCGATGTGCTGGTTCGGAGGCGGCGTCACGCGCTCGAGCGGCGCGCCCGAGCCGTTCGCCGGCCTCGGCCTGCTCGACGGCTCGCTGACGGTCCACGCCGACGGCGAGCCCGAGCGCCTGCCCGTCTGGCTGTCAAGCGTTCGCGACGGCACCCTGCCCGGCGGCTGGGCGCTCGACGACGGTGTCGGGCTGCTGTTCGCCGGCAGAACGCTGCAACGCGTCGTCAGCTCCCGCCCCGGAGCCGGCGCTCAGCGCGTGGACGCAATCGCCGGTGAGCTCGTCCGCCACCGCCTCGATCCCGAGCT
>DATHND010000089.1:0-9051 GCA_035486335.1 Solirubrobacteraceae bacterium | reverse complement strand
GCCGTCGAGTCCGCGCTTGACGAACTCCTCGAGCACGTCGACGGGCGGCGGATAGTCGATCGGCGCCGCTGTGCCGTGACCGCTACTCATCGCGTTCAGCTCGCCTTCTTGGCCTTGATCGCCTCGGTCAGCTTCGGCAGGATCTTGTTCAGATCGCCGACGATCCCGAGGTCTGAGAATTCAAAGATCGGAGCGTTCGCGTCCTTGTTGATCGCGACGATGTTCTCCGAGGACTGCATCCCGACCTTGTGCTGGATCGCGCCCGAGATGCCGGCCGCGAGGTACAGCTTCGGCGCGACCGTCTTGCCCGTCTGGCCGATCTGCGCCGCGTACGGGTACCAGCCGGCGTCGACGACCGCGCGCGTCGCCGCGACGGCGCTGTTGCCGCCGAACGCCTTCGCGAGGTCCTCGGCGAGCTCGAAGCCCTCCGCCTTGCCGAGACCGCGGCCGCCCGCGATCAGCACGTCGGCGCCCTCGATGTCGACGTCCGCGCCGCGCTGTTCGCCGCGCGTGACCATCGTCGCCTGCGACGCGTGCGGGCTCAGCTCGAAGCTGAGCTGCTCGACCGGCGCGGCGCCGTCGCCGCTCTCGTTGATCTCGAACGCGTTGAGACGCCCGATGATGATCCCGACGTCCGAGCGGTATTTGATTTCGGAGATCGCCGAGTCGCCGAGAATCGGACGCTCGGCGATCAGCTCGCCGTTCTCGGCGCGTACGTTCGTGACCTCCATCACCACGCCGGCGCCGAGGCGCGCGGCGAGGCCGGCGCCGATCTCGAAGCCGAGCAGGCCGCCGCCGAACAGCGCGTAGGAGTAATCGCCGCCGGAGATCGCCGCGGCCATCGCGTCGACGAGCGGCTGCGCAAGGCCCTCGGGACCCTCCGCGACGAGCACCTTCTTGGCGCCGTACTTGCCAAGCGAAGCGGCAAGCTCCTGCGGGACGTTCTCGCCGAGCAAGATCGCGTGCGCCTCGCCGCCGAGCTCGGCCGCGAGCTTCGCGCCCTCGGACACCGCGCCGAGCGAGTTCTTGTTGATCGCGCCTTCGTAGTGGAGCGCGTAGACCAGGATGTTCGCCATCTAGATCAGCTTCCTCTCGTCGAGCCACGCGACGATCTTCTCGACCGTCTCGTCGGTGTCTTCGTCCTCGATGATCTCGCCCGCGGCCTTCGCCGGCGGGGCCTTCGCGGCGACCCACTGCGCGGCGGAGTGCTCGCCGCCGACCTTGCTCGTGTCGATCTCGACGTCGCCCGCCGTGACGCTGTCGAGCGGCTTCTTCTTCGCGCCCATGATCGCCTTCAGCGACGGGTAGCGCGGCTCGTTGATCGCGTCGCCGACCGAGATCACGGCCGGCAGCTTGACCTGGACCGTGTCGTAGCCGTACTCGGCCTGGCGCTCGCAGCGAAGCGCGTCGGCCTCGACGTCCATCTTGATCACCTGCGTCAGCGACGGCATCCCGAGATGCTCGGCGACGACCGCGCCGATCGTGTAGCACTCGCCGTCGTCGGACTGCTGTCCGAGCAGCACCAGATCGGGGCTCTCGCGTTTGAGCGTCTGCGCAAGCGCATAGCCGGTCGCGGCGACGTCGGAGCCGGCGACGGCCTCGTCCGCAAGGTGGACCGAGCGGTCGGCGCCGAGCGAGACGGCCTTGTGCAGCGCGCGCACGGCGCTATCCGGGCCCATCGTCACGGCGATGATCTCCTCGACTGGAACCGCGCCGCCCTCTTTGATCTGCATCGCCGCCTCGATGGCGTGCGTGTCATACGGGTTGAGGTTCTTCTCCCCGCTGCGGTCCATGCGCCCCGTCGAGGGGTTCAGTTTCTTCTCGACGGCGGCGTCCGGGACCTCCTTCACCAGGACGCATATCTTCATTTCTCTCGGGTTCTCCTTGGGGTCTGTTGAGAGTGATCCTACTCGGTCGAGCGGTTGACTGACGAGTCAATCAGGCGCCGCCCAAGCCGCCGGCGCCGGCCGGCCGGACGCGACTGCGCTCGCGGCGGTCTCAAGCGCGGGCGGCGGTCGCTTCGCGGATGAAGTCCACGATCGCCTGCGTCGGCGCGCCGGGCGTGAACACGGCGGCGACTCCGAGCTCCTGCAGCTGCGGGATGTCCTCGGCCGGGATCGTGCCGCCGACGGTCACGACGACGTCGTCGATGCCCTGCTCACGCAACAGCTCGACGACGCGCGGCACGAGCGTCATGTGCGCGCCGGACAGGATCGACAGCCCGACGGCGTCGGCGTCCTCCTGGATCACCGTCTCGACGATCTGCTCGGGCGTCTGGTGCAAACCCGTGTAGATCACCTCCATGCCGGCGTCGCGCAACGCGCGCGCGATGATCTTCGCGCCGCGATCGTGGCCGTCGAGTCCCGGCTTGGCGACGACGACGCGGATCTTTCCCGGCGCTTGAACGGACATCTGTTCCCGCAGCCTATGCGCGGCGCGCGGCGCGCGCGGCGACGTGCTCTCGCACCGACCGGCCGACGCGCCGCCGCGGCGCCCGCGCGCGCGCGCCGCGCGCCGCCCGGCCGAGACCGCCGAGCGCGGCGACGGCGCCGAGCGCGGCGAGCACCTTCAGACGCTGGCCGAGCCGGTCGAGGTGCAGCACCTCCCAGCCCTCGTGCAGCGCGATCCGCCGCAGCTCGGCATCCGGGTTGACGACGACCGGCTGGCCGACCGCACGCAGCATCGGCAGGTCGGACTCCGAGTCCGAATAGGCGAACGACGCCTCGAGATCGATCCCCTCGCGCTCGGCCAGCTCACGCATCGAGATGACCTTGCCCTCGCGGTAGTTGAACGGCCCCGCCGGCCGCCCTGTGTAGCGGCCGTCGACGACCTCCGAGCGCGAGCCGAGGCCGCCGTCGAACGCGAGCACGTGCGCCAGCAGGTCGGCCATCTCCTGCGAGGCCGCCGTCAGGATGTACACGGGCACGCCCGCGTCCTGATGACGGTACGCGCGCTCGAGCATCTGCGGGTACAGCCGCGGCAACACGCCGGCGAGCACGCGCGGCGAGAGCCGCTGCAGGTCGCGCACCGCGACGCCCGCGATCATCTCGCCGACGCGCTTGCGCACCTCGTCGGCGCGGTCGTCGGTCGAGCCGCGCAGGCGAAAGCGCAGGTTTTCGTACGCGTCGTGCAGCAGTCGCGTGCGCGTGATCATCCCCGTCTCATACGCCGCGCGTGCGAAGAAGATCCCCGACGAGCCCGCCATCAGCGTCTTGTCGAGGTCGAAGAACGCCGCCGCGCGCGACGGCCCTGCCCCGTTGCCGCTCTCGCTCACTGCACCCGGAGGATCACCGCGTCGCCCTGCCCCCCGCCGGAGCAGATCGCGGCGCAGCCGAGGCCGCCGCCGCGGCGGCGCAGCTCGTGCACGAGACTGCCGAGGATCCGTGCGCCCGACGCGCCGATCGGGTGCCCGAGCGCGACCGCGCCGCCGTTGACGTTGACGCGCTCCTCGTCGATCCCGAGCATCCTGATCGAGTTGAGCGTGACCGAAGCGAACGCCTCGTTGATCTCCCACACGTCGACGTCACCCGGCTGCAGCCCAGCCTTCTCGAGCGCCTTCTTCGCCGCGCTCGCCGGCGTCGTCGCGAGATAGGCGAAGTCGTTCGCGCTCTGCGCGTGCACGACGATCTCGGCGAGCGCCTCCTTGCCGTTGCTTTGCGCCCACTCCTCGGACGACAGCACGAGCGCGCCGCCGCCGTCGTTGACGCCGGGAGAATTACCGGCCGTGTGCGAGCCCTCCTTGCCGACGAGCCCGGGGAGCTTCGCGAGCACCTCCAGCGACGTGTCGCGGCGCGGTCCCTCGTCGACGTCGACAACGGTGTCTCCCTTGCGTCCCTTGACCGTCACCGAGACCGTCTCATCCGACATCCGGCCCTCGTCGATCGCCGCGAGCGCGCGTTCGTGTGAGCGCAGCGCCCAGCGGTCGAGATCGGCGCGCGTCAGCTCGAGCTCCTCGCCGATCGCGGTCGCCTCGACGAACATCTGCTTGCCCGAGAACGGGTTCGTCAGGCCGTCGTGGACCATCGCGTCGAGCATCTGCGCGTCGCCCATGCGATAGCCGAAGCGAGCCTGCGGCAGCAGGTACGGCGCCTTCGACATCGACTCCATCCCACCGCCGACGCCGACCTCGACGTCGCCGGCGCGGATCGCCTGGTCGAGCAGCACCGACGCGCGCAGGCCCGACGCGCAGACCTTGTTGATCGTCTCCGAGGAGACCTCCTTCGGGATGCCCGCTTTGATCTGCGCCTGACGCGAGGGAATCTGCCCCTGGCCGGCCTGCAGCACCTGCCCCATCACGACGTGGTCGACCTGCCCGGGCTCGACCGCCGCGCGCTCGAGCGCCGCCTCGATCGCGACCGCGCCGAGCTCGGTCGCTTCGAGCGTCGCGAGCCCGCCGCCCATCTTGCCGATCGGGGTTCGCGCGCTGCCGAGGATCACTGTCTTTGGCATGGAAGAAGGCTCTCCAGTCTCGAGAAGGGAATCGGGGCGGCGGACGGCAATGCTAGCGATCCGGCTATCGTGCTCGGCCGATGGAGGTCTCGGCGACGACTCGACACGGCGGCGAAACCGACGCCGACACGATCGTCGTCGGAGTGCTCAATCGACAGCTCGCGAGCGCCGACGCGCCGCGCGAGCTTGCCGCGCTACTCTCGGCCGGCGAGGCTCGCGACTCGTTCAAGTCGCTCGCGCTCGCACATGCCGACGGCAAGCGCTGGCTGGCGGTCGGGCTCGGCAAGCGCGAGGAGCTCACGCCCGAGCGCGCCCGCGTCGCCGCCGCCGTCGCGCGCGAGCGCGCGAGCGAGCTCGCGGCGAAGGCGCTCTGCTGGGAGCTTCCCGACGGCGCCGGCGCGGACGTCGCGGCGGCGCTCGTCGAGGGCACGATCCTCGCCGACTATCGCTTCGAGCGCCACAAGTCCGCGCCGACCGACGACGCCGACGGCGCGCCGAAGCTGCTCGAGCAACTGGTCGTCTCGGCGCCCGGCGAGGTCGATTCCACCGTCTCCGAGGCGGCGCTCGTCGCCGACGCCGTCAACGCCGCGCGCGACCTGCAGAACCGCCCCGGCAACGACCTCACGCCGACCGCGCTCGCCGCGCACGCCGAGGCGCTGTCGCGCGAGATCGATCGGCTGTCGGTCGAGGTCGAGGGCCGCGAGGGGATCGTCGCGCGCGGGATGGGCGCGTTTGCGGCCGTCGCGCAGGGATCCGATCAGGAGCCTGCGCTGATCACGCTGCGCTACGACGGCGACGGCGCGAGCGGCCCGGTGCTCGGCTACGTCGGCAAGGCCGTCACGTTCGACAGCGGCGGCATCTCGCTGAAGCCCGGCACGAAGATGTCGGAGATGAAGTTCGACATGTCCGGTGGCGCCGCCGTGATCGAGGCGGTCGCCGCGATCGCGCGTCTGCGCCTGCCGGTCAGGATCGTCGCGGTCGTCGGCGCGACCGAGAACCTCCCGAGCGGCCGCTCGGTCAAGCCCGGCGACATCGTCAAGGCCGCCAACGGCAAGACGATCGAGGTCAACAACACAGACGCCGAGGGCCGGCTCGTGCTCGCCGACTGCCTCTGCCACGCGATCGCCGAGGGCGCGGAGCGGATCGTCGACCTCGCGACGCTGACCGGCGCCGTGATCATCGCGCTCGGCTCGACGTACGCCGGGCTGATGAGCAACGACGACGCGCTCGCCGCGCAGGTGGCCGCGGCCGGCGAGCGCGCCGGCGAGATCGTTTGGCGTCTGCCACTGCACGCCGAGTACGACGAGCTGATCAAGGGCGCCTACGGCGACCTCGACAACGCGCCCGAGGCGCGCAAGGCCGGCACGATCGTCGGCGCCGCGTTCCTCTCGAACTTCGTCGGCGAGACGCCGTGGACGCACCTCGACATCGCCGGCTCCGCCTGGGACCTCGGCCGCGCCTATGCGCCGAAGGGCGCCTCCGGCTACGGCGTGCGCCTGCTCGTCGAGCTGGCGCGCTCGTTCAGCTCGTAGCGGCCGCGGCCGCGCCGTCGGCGCCGGGCGGACGCTCGAGCGCCCGCCACACCGGCTCCCACGCGGCGCCGTGCGGTTCGATGAACGCGCGATGCGCGCCCGCCGGACCGGCGATCTCGACGAGCTCGACCGCGCCGCCGGCGGCGCGCGCCGCGGCGGCGTAGTCACGGCTCAGCCGCACCGAGACCGTCTCGTCGCGCACGCCGTGCACGAGCAGCGCCGGCATCGCCAGCGGCGCCTGGCGCAGCGGGTCGGCGACGTCGTAGCGCTCCGGCAGATCGTCGGGCGAGCCGCCGATCAGCGCGCGCACGGCGCCGCCGTTCCACTCGCGGTAGGCGCCGCTCAGGTCGCACACGCCGGCGAGCGAGATCACCCGCCGGATCGGCACGCGCGGATCGGCGCCGGGCGACGCAAATGCGCCGGGCGCACCGGGTGCCAGCCGCTCGCGGCCGGCCGCCCACAGCGCGAGATGGCCGCCGGCCGAGTGCCCGAGCAGCTCGACGCGGTCGAGGTCGAGCGACGGGTGCAGCCCGTCGAGCACGTCGATCGCCGCCGCGACGTCCTCGAACGTCTGCGGCCAGCCGCCGCCGGCGCCGACGCCGACGCCGACGCCGACGCGCCGATACTCGATGTTCCAGACGGCGAAGCCGCGCCGCACGAGCGCCGCGGCGACCGCACGCATCACCGCGCGGCCGTACTGCTTGCGCCACGAGCCACCGTGGATCGCGACGATCACCGGATGCGGGCCGGCGCCGGGCGGCAGGTGCAAGTCGCCGAGCTGCGAGCGGTCGGCGCCGTAGCGATGTGTGCGTCCGCGCGTGAGCAGGTAGTGGCGGACCCAGTCGACGCGGTTCATCGGCGCGAATCGTAGAGCCGGCGCCGCGCGCACGGCGTTTGGCGAGCCGACGGCCGTCGCGCGCGTCGAGAGCTGTGAGAATGCGCGCGCGATGGACTTCGACCTCTCGCCCGACCACGAGCTGATCCGCCGCACCGTGCGCGAGTTCGCCGAGGGCGAGGTCGCGCCCGTCGCCGAGGAGCTCGACCGCACGAAGGCGTTCCCGTACGAGATCGTCGCCAAGCTCGGCGCGCTCAACCTGATGGGCATCCCGTTCCCCGAGGAGTACGGCGGCGGCGGCGGCGACACGCTCGCGTACGCGCTCGCCGTCGAGGAGCTGACGCGAGTCGACTCGTCCGTCGCGATCACGCTCTGCGCGCACACATCGCTTGGGACGCAGCCGATCTATCTGTTCGGCTCCGAGGCGCAGAAGCGCGAGTGGCTGCCGCGGCTGTGCGCCGGCGAGCGCCTCGGCGCGTTCGGGCTGACCGAGCCCGACGCCGGCTCCGACGCCGGCAACACGCGCACGCGGGCACGCCTGCAGGACGGCGAATGGACGATCGACGGCGCCAAGCAGTTCATCACGAACGCCGGCACCGACATCTCCGGCGTCGTCTGCATCACGGCCGTCACCGGCGACGCAGACGGCGGCGAAACCAACGGCGCCAACAGAGAGATATCCAACATAATCGTCCCCAACGGCACGCCCGGCTACGAGCAGGGTGAGCCGTATCGCAAGATGGGCTGGAACGCGTCCGACACGCGCCCGCTGACGTTCAGCGACTGCCGCGTCCCCGAGGAGAACCTGCTCGGCCCGCGCGGCGCGGGCTTCAAGCAGTTCCTGCACATCCTCGACATCGGACGCATCGGGGTCGCCGCGATGGGCGTCGGGCTCGCGCAGGGCGCGCTCGACGAGGCGCTCGAGTACGCCAAACAGCGCAAGGCCTTCGGCCAGCCGATCGCCAAGTTTCAGGCGATCCAGGCAAAGCTCGCCGACATGGCGACCGAGATCGCCGCCGCGCGACTGCTCGTCTACAAGGCCGCGCGCGAGAAGGACGCCGGGCGCAACTTCACGCTGACCGCTGCGCAGGCGAAGCTGAAGACCGGCCGCCTCGCCGTGCGCTGCGCCGAGGAGGCCGTGCAGATCCACGGCGGTTACGGCTACATCGAGGAGTACCCCGTCTGCCGCTTCTACCGCGACGCGAAGATCCTCACGATCGGCGAGGGCACCGACGAGGTGCAGCAGATGGTCATCGCGCGCGCGCTCGGCGCCTAACGCGGTTCGAGCACGACGACCGGAATCTTGCGGTCGGTGCGCCTCTGGTAATCCTCGTAGCCGCCGTACACCCCGACCATCAGCGCCCACAGGCGCTCGCGCTCCTCGCCCTCGGCGACGCGCGCGTGCACGTCGAGATGGTCGGAGCCGACCTGCGCCGTCGTATCGGGGTGCGCCTGGAGGTTGCAGAACCACGCCGGGTTCTTCGGGTAGCCGCCCTTCGACGCGACGAGCACGAGGTTCGCGCCGTCGCGCCCGTACACAAGTGGGCTCGTGCGGCGCGCGCCGCTCTTCGCGCCGACGTGATCGAGCAGCAGCGTCGGCCCGAGTCCCGGCACGCGGTGGCCGATCGCGCCGTTCGTCGCGCGATAGATCGCCGTGTGGCCGGACATCGCGCGCCGCAGCAGCGGCCACGTGCGATCGGCGAGGTCGAGGTAGTCCATCTGACGAGCCTAGCCCGCTTCGCGGCCGGCCGTGTCGCGCTCGACGGCCTCGTGTTTGACGCTCTCGCGTTCGAGCAGCGTCGCGGCGGCGCTCGCCGGGTCGAGCCGGCGCTCGACGACCCGATCGATCAGCTCCTGGAAACCCGCGTCTTCGCTGAGCTCCTCCTCCAGGCGCCGGCGCATCCGCGCGGTCGCGATCGCGAGCACCTCGTTGCGCAGGTTGCGCGCGCGGCGCTCGGCCAGCTGGCCCTCGGCGAGAATCTGCGCGCGGTGCTCGTCGAGCCGCTGCACCAGTTCCTCGACGCCGACGCCGCAGCTCGCCTCGGTCTTGACGATCGGCACGCGCCAGCGGCCGCGCACTTCCTCCGGCGTGCGGTCGAGATTCGCAAGCGACAGCACGCCGCGAATCTCACGCACCATCGTGTCGGTCAGCGGGTGATCGGCCTTGTTGATCACGATCACGTCCGGGATCTCCATCACGCCGGCCTTCAGCGCCTGGATCGAGTCGCCCGAGCC
>DATHND010000088.1:0-56383 GCA_035486335.1 Solirubrobacteraceae bacterium | reverse complement strand
CCGATTGGCTGCCCGAACGCGCGCCGCTCGCGCACGTAGGCGAGCGTGATCTCGAGGCCGGCGCGGGCGGAGGCGAGGGCGCCGACCGCGATCGAGATCCGCTCCTGGGCGAGGTTGGCGACCAGGTAGCGGAAGCCCTCGCCCTCGTCGCCGAGCAGGTTCTCGACGGGGACGCGCACGTCGGCGAACGACAGCTCGGCGGTGTCCTGGGCGTGCTGGCCGATCTTCTCGAGGTTGCGCCCGCGCTCGAAGCCGTCCATGCCGCGCTCGACGATCATCAGGCTGATGCCCTTGTGGCGCCCGGATGGGTCGGTCTTCGCGGCGAGGATCACAAGGTCGGCGTTGATGCCGTTGGTGATAAACGTCTTGGCGCCGTTGACGACGTAGTGGTCGCCGTCGCGGATCGCGCTCGTGGACATCGCGGCGAGGTCCGAGCCGATCCCGGGCTCGGTCATCGCGAGCGCCGTGATCAGCTCGCCGGAGGCGATCCCGTCGAGCCAGCGCTCGCGCTGGGGCTCGTCGCAATAGGTCAGGAAATAGGGGAGACAGATGTCGTTGTGCAGTGTGATCCCGAGGCCGAAGCTGCCGACGCCCGCGCGCTGGACCTCTTCGCCGATCACGAGGTTCAGACGGAAGTCATCCGCGCCGGCGCCGCCGTAGGTCTCAGGCACGGCCATGCCGAGGAAGCCGCCTTGGCCGGCGAGCGCGAAGACTTCCCTGGGGACGATCCCGTTGCGCTCCCACTCGCCGTAGCGCCCCTCCTCGCCGAGCACCTCGCGCGCGAGGAACGTGCGAAAGCTCGCGCGGAAGTCTTCGTGGACGTCATCGAACAGGTTGCGGCGCACGATGTGGACCCTATCGGCGGACCGTGGGGCGTATCGACGGACCGAAGTGTGGCTATCCGCCGAGGGCGGTGTTCGCACTCGTCGCTGCCGATAGCCATTGCATATACGCCGTATATACATTTGCTATCGGGCGGCGAAAACGCAGACTCACCCGCGGACGTACGCACCCGCGGACGATGTGCAGACGCACCCACGCGTATCAACGGAAGCCGGGCTTGGCGAGGAGCAGTTGCACGTCCTGGATGCGGCGCTCGCGAAAGCCACCCTCGCAGTAGCTCAGGTAGAGCTCCCAGAGGCGGCGAAAGCGCTCGTCGTAGCCGAGCTCGGACAGGCGCGCGGCGGAGCTCGCGAAGCGCTCGCGCCAGTGGCGCAGCGTCGTCGCGTAGTGCTCGGTGATGTCCTCGAACTGCGCTTCGCGGAAGTCGGTCACGCGCGCGACCATCCGCGCGATCACCTGCAGCGAGGGTAGGCACCCGCCGGGGAAGATGTGCGTGTTGATGAAGCTGCGCCCGGCCTTCTCGACCTCATAGGCGAGATCCTCGATCACGATCGTCTGCAGCAGCATCGCGCCGTCCTCGGCGACGAGCTCCGAGCAGCGGCGGAAGAACGTCGGGAAGTACTGCCAGCCGACGGCCTCGATCATCTCGATCGAGACGAGCTTGTCGTAGCGCCCGCGCAGGTTGCGGTAGTCCTCGAACAGCACCGTCACGCGGTCCTCGAGGCCGGCGACGCGGATTCGCCGCGTCGCGTAGGAGTGCTGCTCGGCGGAGATCGTCGTCGTCGTCACGCGACAGCCGTAACGCTCCGCGGCGTATTGCGCAAAGCCGCCCCAGCCGGTGCCGATCTCGAGCACGTGATCGTCGGGCGCGAGGCGCAGCTTCGCGCAGATCCGCTCGAGCTTCGCCAACGACGCCTGCTCGAGCGTCGCCTCGGGCGAGTCGAACACGGCGCATGAGTACATCATCGTGCGATCGAGAAACTGCGCGAACAGCTCGTTGCCGAGGTCGTAGTGCGCGGCGATCCGCTTGCGCGAGCGCGCCCGGGTGTTGCGCGCCAGCCAGCCGCTGGCGCGCTGCAGCGGAGCGAGCAACGGGGAGAGGGCGCGGCGCGTCCTGTCCAGCGCGCCGACGTTGAGCGCGCCGATGCGCGTCAGCGTGACGAGATCCTCGCACTCCCACAGCCCGTCGACGTAGGCCTCGGCGAGGCCGATGCTGCCGCGCAGCAGCTTGCGGTAGAAGCGTGGCGAGCGCACGGTCAGGTCGACCGACAGCGGACGCTCGGGCAAGCGCTCGCCGAAGCGAAAGCGGCGCGCGTCCTCGTGCACGATCAGCTCGCCGCGGCGGATCCGCGACAGCAGCGCGAGCACGATCCGGCGCGCGAGCCGATCGACCGCGTCCGGGCGCTCCGCGCGCGTCGTGACGAGCGCGCCCGAGCCACGCGCGCCGGCGCCCGGCGCAACGCGCGTCGCGCTCATCGAAAGCGCCCCTCGCCGTCGGCGCTCGTGCATCGCGGGTGCGCGTGCCAGCGCGCGCCGCGCGTGCGCTGGCGCAGCGCGTGCACGTAGATCCGCGCGGTTAGGCGCAGCGTCAGCAGCGGATAGCGCACGAGCGCGCGACGCAGCTCGCGCGCGCTCAGCTCGCGACGGCGCAGCGCGAGCGTCGCGTCGAACACGCGCTCGCCGCGGGCGTGCGTCGAGTCGATCTGCACGGAGAGCGTCTCGCCGGGCGCGCTCAGGCGCCAGTCGTAGATGTGCTCCATGCCCATCAGCGGCGAGACGTGCAGCGCCTTGGCGAAGCGTCCGTGCATCACGAGCGGCGCACGCCCGTCATCGCGCTGGGCGGCGAGCAGCACGTAGGAGTGCGATTCACCCCACGGCGTGTTCGTCACGTGCGCGACGACCGCGCGGACGCGCTCGCCGGCGGCGTCGAAGCAGTAGTGGAAGCTGACCGGGTTGAAGCAGTGCCCGGCGTAGCGCAGGTGTGTCAGCAGCCGGATCGGCCCGTCCAGCGCGACGCCGGTGCGCTCGGCGACGAGCGCGCGCACCGACTCGCGTAGCGACGTGCGCGCGTCGCCGAGGTGGTCGGCGCGGCGAAACCACGCAAGCGCCGGGCCGCGCGCGGACCACAGCAGGCGCCCGTCGAACAGCTCCGGCAGCTCGTCGAGGTCGAGGTAGGCCATGAACAGCGGGTAGCGCAGCTCGTCCTCCGGCGCGTCGAAGCGGCGGTGGCGGACGGACCCCTCATACAGACACGACGCAAGCCCGCTTCGCGCCTGCGTCGACGCGCCGACGCTCGCCGTCGCGTCGTGCTCGCGCTCCGGCGCGGCGGCGCTCACAGGCTTACCCCGAACGGGCGGCATGCGCGCACGGCGCTGAGCACACCGTCCTCGTGAAAGCCCCAGCCCCAATACGCGCCGCAGTAGTGCGTTCGCGTCTCCAGGCCGCTGATCGATGCGTGCTCGGCCTGCGCGGCGACGCCGCGCGGCGTGTAGATCGGGTGCGAGTAGGGGATCGTGCGGATCACCTTCGTCGGGTCGATCGCCTCGGTGCGGTTGAGCGTGACACAGAAGTCGACCTCGGCGCGCAGACGCTGGAGGTGGTTCATGTAGTACGTGACCGTGCTCAGCGGCTTCGGTTCGCGCAGCAGGTGGAAGTTCCACGCCGAGCGCGCCCAGCGCCGACGCGGCAACAGGCTCGCGTCGGTGTGCAGCACGGCCTCGTTCGGCTGGTAGCGAATCGCGCCAAGCAGCTCGCGCTCGCGGTCGGAGGGGTCGCGCAGCAGCCGCAGCGCCTGATCGGAGTGCGTCGCGATGATCACGTGGTCGTAGGACTCGGCGCCGGCGCCGGCCGCGATCACCTCGACGGCGCCCTCGCCGCGCGTGATCGAGCTGACGGGGGCGCCGAGGCGGATGCGGTCGCTGAACGGCTCGGTCAGCGCTTCGACGTAGCGCGCCGAGCCGCCGGCGACGGTCGACCAGCGCGGACGGTCGCGGAAGCCGAGCATCCCGTGGTTGGCGAAGAACTCGGCGATGAAGCGCGCCGGGAACGAGCCGGCCTCGCGCGGGTCCGCCGACCACACGGCCGACAGCTGCGGCACGATCAGCCGTTCGATGAACGCGCGCGAGAAGCGGTGGCGCGAGAGGAAGTCCTGCATCGACTCGCCGCTCTCCTCGCCCTCGAGCAGGCGCCGCAGCGCGCGGTTGAAGCGCAGCAGATCGAGAATCATCCGCTGAAAGGGCAGGCTGGCGACGTTACGTGGCTGGCAGAACAGGCCGCGCGGGGTGCCGCTGTACTCGAAGTCGTGCTCCTCGCCCTTGACCGAGAAGCTCATGTGCGTTGGCTGGCGCGCGACGCCGAGGCGGTCGAGCAGGCGTGTGAACGTCGGGTAGTTGCGGTCGTTCATCACGATGAAGCCCGTGTCGACTTGGTGCGTCTCGTACGCGGTGTCGACGCGAATCGTGTTCGTGTGGCCGCCCGCGTAGGAGGCCGCCTCGTAGACGACGAGCTCGTGCTCGCGATGCAGCAGATGCGCCGCGACGAGGCCCGAGACGCCGGCGCCGACGATCGCGATCCTCATCTCGCCGGGCTGTCGTGCGCGGGTTGCATCTCGTGTGTGACTGTACGCCGCGCGCCGTGTGGCGGATCAGTCGACGGGCCTCGCCGCGAGCTCCTCGCGCCGCGCTCGTGAGCTGGCTTGGCAGGAGTGCGAGGCGGACACGTCGAACAAGTGCGCCGATGAAGCGCGTCGCGACTCCCACGAGTGATCGCCAGCCGCCGGTCGGCGGCACGAGCGAGCATCAGAGCCTGTCGAAGTACATCCGCGCGCGCTTCGAGGAGTGCTCGCGCTCGCAGAAGGACGTCGCGCAGTACATCGTCGACCACCTCGACGAGGCCGCCTTCCAGACCGCGGAGGAGCTGGCGCGGCGCGCGAACACGTCGAGCTCGACGGTCGTGCGTTTCTCACAGGCGCTCGGCTTCGAGGGATTTCCCGAGCTGCAGGCCGCCGCGCGCGAGGAATACCGCCGCGTGCACGCGAAGGCGGCCGACGCGAACGCGCCGAGCTCTTCGGCGCCGCTGTTCTCGCTCGACCAGAACGAGTTCGAGACGGCGCTCGCCGCCGATCACCTGAACGTCGAGGAGACCGCGCGCAAGGTCTCGCGCAGCGAGGTCGAGGCACTGATCGGCGCGATCGTCTCGGCTGAGAAGGTGCTCGTCGCGGGGACCGATCAGATGGCGTTCTTCGCGAGCTATCTGCGCCACCTGCTGATGCTGCTCGACCTGCGCGTCGACGTCGTCGCGAGCCCGTCGCAGGAGGCGCTCAGCCGCCTTGGGCGGATCGAAGCGGGGACGCTCGTGATCGGCCTGTCGGCCGGGCGCCCGCATCCGCTCGTCGTGCGCGCGATGAAGCTCGCGCGCCACCGCAAGGCGCAGACGGCGGCGATCACCGATGCGACGCTCTCGGAGGTCGCGAAGCTCGCGCAGATCAAGCTGTACTACTCCTCGAACAGCCCTGCGTACGTGCGCTCGCACACGGCGCTCTTGAGCCTGATCCAGGCGCTCGCGTATGGCGTCTACGCGCAGGACTCGGCGCAGTACGACGACCGCATCAAGGCGTTTCGCCTGAAGTAGGCGGAGTCAGTGCCACAGCCGGCCCGGATGGCCGGCCATGTAACGGTCGTGGCGGCCGGAGCGTTCACCAAGTTGTACTCAGGAGCGGAGGCCGGCTCGACTAGAAGGCCGGATGCCGGTCACAGGGGAACCTGCCCGCCCGGATAAACTCCTCTCCGATGCGCGACGAGGCGACCTTCCGAGTCAAGACCGGCCTGGCCGAGATGCTGAAGGGCGGCGTGATCATGGACGTCGTCACGCCCGCGCAGGCGACGATCGCCGAGCAGGCGGGCGCCGCCGCCGTGATGGCGCTAGAGCGCGTCCCGGCCGACATCCGCCGCGACGGCGGCGTCGCGCGGATGTCCGACCCGGAGATGATCGGCGCGATCCAGGAGGCGGTCAGCATCCCGGTGATGGCGAAGGCGCGGATCGGGCACTTCGTCGAGGCGCAGGTGCTGCAGGCGCTCGAAGTCGACTACGTCGACGAGTCGGAGGTGCTGACGCCGGCCGACGAGTCGAACCACATCGACAAGTGGGCGTTCAAGGCGCCGTTCGTGTGCGGCGCGACGAACCTCGGCGAGGCGCTGCGGCGGATCGGCGAGGGAGCCGCGATGATCCGCTCCAAGGGCGAGGCCGGCACGGGCGACATCGTCGAGGCCGTGCGTCACATGCGCCAGATCAACGGCGAGATCCGTCGCTTGACGATGCTCGAAGACTCCGAGCTCGCGACCGCCGCGAAGGAGCTGCAGGCACCGCTGGACATCGTTCGTCAGGTTGCGAGCGAGGGCAAGCTGCCGGTCGTGCTGTTCTGCGCCGGTGGCATCGCGACGCCGGCCGACGCCGCGCTGATGATGGCGCTCGGCGCCGAAGGCGTGTTCGTCGGCTCGGGCATCTTCAAGTCCGAGGACCCGCCGACGCGCGCACGCGCGATCGTCGAGGCGACGACCCACTGGCAGGACCCCGAGCGCGTCGCCGCCGCCTCGCGCGGCCTCGGCGTCGCGATGGAGAGCCTCGAGAGCGCGAAGCTCGAGGGCGAGCAGCTCCTTGCCCAGCGTGGGTGGTAGCGACGCACCGCCACTGATCGGCGTTCTCGCATTGCAGGGCGACTTCGAGGCGCACGGACGGGTGCTCGCACGGCTCGGCGCGCGCGTGCGCGAGGTCCGCGTCGTCGCCGACCTCGACGGCCTCGCCGGGCTCGTGATCCCCGGCGGCGAGTCGACGACGATCACGCTCGGCGTCGAGCGCGAGGGCCTCGCCGAGCCGATCGCCGCGCTCGTGCGCGAGGGGCTTCCCGTGTTCGGCTCGTGCGCCGGGCTGATCATGCTCGACCACGAGCACCTCGGGCTGATGGACATTCGCGCCGAGCGCAACGCGTTCGGGCGCCAGGTGCGCAGCTTCGAGGCCGACCTCGAGCTCGCCGGCGTGTCCGGCGGCCCGATGCGGGCGATCTTCATCCGCGCCCCGTGGATCGCCGAGCATGGCCCCGACGTCGAGGTCCTCGCCGATCTCGACGGCCACCCGGTCGCGGCGCGCGAGGGTCGGATGCTCGCGGTCGCGTTCCACAGCGAGATCGCCGGCGACGACCGCCTGCACGAGCTGCTGCTCGACTGGGCGCGCGAGCTCGCCGCCGCTGGCGTCAGCTGGGTGACGCCGGAGTCGACGGGGGAGAGTGTCAGCGAGTGACGCCGACGGCCGTGCCCGGCGGCGCGCTGCGTTCGAGCGCCTCCCAGCCCTGGTCGAGCGCGTCCTCGGCGCGTTCCGCGGCGGTCCCGCCGCGCAGGCCGAACAGGCGCTTGGCGCGCAGCAGGTAGACGACGACGATCACGTTGATGACGAACGCGATCGCCTTGAACACGGTCGCGCGATTGGCGAGCTCATATACCTCCAGCGGCAGCAGCGACGTGGTCACGAGGAACGTCAGGTACTCGGCCCAGCGACGCTGATACCACAGACCGACCGCCTCGATCCCCTCGACCGCGCCATAGGCGAGCAGCACGGCGCCGACGAGATGCAGGTGCGACGAGGACGTCGTGAACGCCAGGTCGAGGTCACGCCAGAACCCGTGCGTGTGCGTCTGGCTCGCCGCGACGCCGCCTTGCAGGTCGGCGATGACCTTGTAGAAGGTGTGGCGCAACGTTCGCCGATCGGCGGCGAACAGCAGCACGAGCAGGCCAAGCCCGACGAGCACGATGAAGTGAAACGCGCGGTCGATCGCGATCAGGCGCAGCACGACCTTGTCCCGCAGCGGCTTGCCCCGCAGCGGCAGCTCGATCTCCTCGCGCGCCGGCGGATCGCGCCGTGCCGGGCGCTCCGGCGCCGCCAGCGGCAGCCAACTGTCGCAGCGCAGGCATCGGTACCAGCGCGCGCCGTGCGCGTCCTCGCGCGCGAAGATCGCATCCTCGCCGCGCAGCTCCGCCGCGTCGGTGCCGACGAGCTCGTGTCCGCGCATGCTGCAGACGACGAGCTCCCAGTGCAACCGCGGACGGAGCCGCCGCGGCGGCTGCGTTCCCGGGGGATCGCGTTCGAGCGTGCTCATTCAAGACGGAATCCAATCATTGACTACCGCGACGCGTACGCCGGGGGCGGACGCGCGCGCTCGCCGCGGCGCGGCGCGCAGACCGGCATACTCGCGCGCGTGCGCATCTCGATCGCCGCCGACGAGCTGACTGGCGTCGCCGCCGAGCTTGCCAGCGAGCTCGAGCGCCGCGGCCATGACACCGTCGCGCACGGCGCGCTATGCGACGGCGAGCGCGACGATTGGGCGTGGGCCGCCGAGGCTGCCGCGCGCGACGTCGCCGCCGGCCGCGCCGAGCAGGCGATCATCTGCTGCTGGACTGGCACCGGCGCGTCGATCGCCGCGAACAAGGTCGTCTCGGTGCGCGCCGCGCTGTGCCTCGATGCTCAGAGCGCCGCCGGCGCGCGACGCTGGAACGACGCGAACGCGCTCGCGCTGAGCCTCCGCAGCACCTCGTGCGCCGAGCTCGGCGAGATCCTCGACGCGTGGTTTGCGACGCCGCCGAGCGACGAGCGCGGCGACCGCGAGAACGTCGCTCACCTGCGCGAGATCGAGCGCCAGAGCGCCGAGCGGTAAGCGGAGCGCGGCGCGGACGCGGCGCCAAGGAACGGCGCGAAACGCCCGGCGCCGTCAGCTGCTGACGAAGTGCACGACGCCGTCGCGCTCCTGTTCGGCGATTCGCCCGTCGGCCAGCAGCAAATCGACGTGCCCGAGCACCTCCGACAGCGTCAGGAACGCCTGCGTCACGGCGACGTTTCCCCACAGCTCCTGCGCGATCTCGTGCGCTGTGCGCGGCCCGCCCGCGATCAGGCGGTTGATCTTCTCCGCGCGCCGCCGATGCATGCGAAAGCGTTCGTCGATCAGCGCGACGTGGTCGGAGATCGGCGCGCCGTGCCCCGGCAGCACGAGCGAGAGGTCCATCGCGCGCGTCCGTTCGAGCGACTCCATGTACGCGAGCAGTGCTTTCGGTCGTGCGTTCGTGGAGTCGGTGCTGCCGCCGAGTGGCCGCGCGAGCAGCGGGTTTGAGGAGATATGCGCGATCAAGTGGTCCGCCGCGAGCAAGATCGAGCGGGGCTCGTCGAGGAAGACCGTGTCCGACGGGCTGTGCCCAGGCCGGTGCAGCACTTGCAGCGTGCGGTCGCGCAGCGCGATCTGCTCGCCCGGCGCGAGCGCTCGCGTGACCTGCACCGGCGCGCCCCATCCGCGAAAGCTCGCCGAGACGGCGCGCAGCGCCGTGACGACGTCGGCCGGGATCCCGTGGCGCAGCATCAGCTCCTGTGCGAACGCGTCATCGAGGTCGCTTTCCTTGCCGTAGCTCGCGAGGAATGGCGCGAGCTGCTCGAGCGCCGCGACCTCCGCGCCCGAGCGCCGCGCGAGGATCGACGCGAGGCCGAAGTGGTCGATGTGCTGATGGCTGACGATCAGCAGCTCGACGTCCTCGATCGCGTGGCCGAGCTCGCGCAGTTGCTGCTCGAGCTCGTCGAGCGCCTTCGCCGAGTTCGGCCCCGAGTCGATCAGCGTCAGCGGCGAGTCCTCGATCAGATACGCGTTGACGCGCCCGACCATGAACGGCGTCGGGATCGCCAGGCGGTGGATGCCAGCCTCGGCCGCCCCGCGCGGGTCGTCCGCGGCGCGCTCGTCCTCCTCGCTCACGGCGTCGCCCTCACGAGCGAATCAGCGCCAGCACCTCGTCGCGCCGCCGCTCCATGTCCTCGCGCGAGACGAGCGACTCCAGGCACAGGCGCAGCAGCGGCTCGGTGTTCGACGAGCGCACGTTGAAGTGCCAGTCCTCGTAGTAGATCGAGATCCCGTCGAGGCGTTCCTGGCGCGCGTCGGCGTAGCGCGCCGCGATCTCCTCGATCTTCGCGTCGGCGTCGGCGACCTCCGAGTTGACCTCGCCTGAGATGAAGTAGCGCTCGTGATACGGCGCGAGCAGCTGCGACATCGACTTCTCTTCCCGCGCAAGCAGCTCGAGCACGAGCAGCGCCGGGATCGTGCCCGAGTCGGCGCAGTAGAAGTCGCGGAAGTAGTAGTGCCCCGAGACCTCGCCGCCGAACAGCGAGCCCTCCTTGTGCATCCGCGTCTTGAAGAAGGCGTGGCCGACGCGGTTGATATACGGCGTGCCGCCGGCGCGCTTGACCGTGTCGGGCACCGCCCACGAGGCGCGCACGTCGTACAGGATCGCCTCGCCGGGATTCCTGCGCAGCAGCGACTCGGCGAGCAGCGCGGTGAGGAAGTCGCCGTCGACGAACGCGCCCGTCTCGTCGATGAAGAAGCAGCGGTCGGCGTCGCCGTCCCACGCGATCCCGAGGTCGGCGCCGGTCTCGCGCACGCGCTCGATGATCAGCGCGCGGTTCTCCGGCAGCAGCGGGTTCGGCTCGTGGTCGGGGAAGTTGCCGTCCGGCGTCCAATACGTCTCGATCAGCTCGAGCCCGAGGCGCTCGAGCAGCGGTCCCACCATCGGCCCGGCCATCCCGTTGCCGCCGTCGACGACGACCGTCAGCGGTCTCGCGATCGAGCCGACGACGTCCGGGTCGATGAAGCTCAATGCCGCCGCCTGGAACTCCTCCCAGACGTCGACGAGCTCGAGCGTCCCGCGCGGGACGCTCTCCGCGCTCGCGGGATCTTCGGCTTCGACGCGGCGCCGGACGTCATCGATGCCGGAGTCGCCCGACAGCGCGATCGCGCCCTCGCGCACGAGCTTCGCGCCGGTGTATGCCTTCGGGTTGTGCGACGCCGTGCACATCAGCCCGCCGTCGAGCCCGCGCGAGCCGACGAGGAAGTAGAGCATCTCGCTGCCGACCTGACCGGCGTCGAGCACGTTCGCGCCCGCGCTCAGGAGCCCGTCGCGGTAGCGCGCCGCCAGCTCGGGCGCCGACAGGCGCATGTCGCGCCCGAGGCCGACGCGCAGATCGCCCGCCGGCTTGCCCTGGAGCTCCGCCAGCACGTACGCGAACGCGCGCCCGATCCGCTCGGCGACATCGCCGTCGATCTGCTCGCCGTAGATGCCGCGGATGTCGTACGCCTTGAAGATCTCGGCTGGCACGGAGGCGCTCACGGACCGCATCCTACGGGGCGACGGAGTGGCTCTACGCCTTCGCGTGGCGCCGGCCGCGGCGGGCGCCACGCGGCCCCGTGCGCGTCGGACTCCTAAAATGAAGGACATGTCAGGACACTCCAAGTGGGCGAGCATCAAGCACAAGAAGGCGATCGTCGACTCGCGGCGCGGCAAGCACTTCTCGAAGCTGACCCGCGCGATCATGGTCGCGGCGCGCGACGGCGGCGGCGACCCGGTCGGCAATCCGGCGCTCGACCTCGCGATCCGCAAGGCCAAAGAAGCGTCGATGCCGAAGGACAACGTCGAACGCGCGATCGCCAAGGGCACCGGCGAGGGCGGCGAGGCCGACGCGATCGAGTCGGTCCTCTACGAGGGCTATGGTCCCGGCGGCGTCGCGCTGTTGATCGAGGCGTTCACCGACAACCGCAACCGCACCGGCGCCGAGGTCAGGCACGCGTTCACGAAGAACGGCGGCAGCCTCGGCGAGCCCGGCTCGGTCGCGTACCTGTTCGACAAGAAGGGCACGATCGTGCTCGACGCGACGCGCTACTCCGAAGATGACCTGCTGGCGGCCGTCGAGGCGGGCGCCGAGGACATCGCCGTCGACGGCGATGTCTTCGAGGTCGTCTCCGAGCCGGCCCAGTTCGCCGCCGTGCGCGACGCGCTCGAGGCCGCCGGCGTCGAGCTCGAGAGCGTCGAGATGGCCTATCGCCCCTCCAGCCTTGTGCCGATCGGCGAGAGCGAGGTCGGCACTTTGATGCGGCTGATCGACGCGCTCGAAGAGAGCGACGACGTCGACGCCGTGCACGCCAACTTCGACGCGCCTGCGGAGGTGCTGGAGCGGGTCGCCGGCTGAGGCCGGGCTAACGCCTTATTCGCCGGCCGGCGCAGCGCGGCGCGCGCGAAACAGCGGCACCGCGCCGCGGATCCCCTTCAGCCGGCGCTCGCCGGCGAACGACCAGCGGTAGGCGGCCTCGGCGCGCTCTTCGCCCGCGACGCTCTCGTGCAGCTCGCGCTCGACCAGCAGGCTGCCCGGTCGTGCGATCGCGGTGATCCGGCTGGCGAGGTTGACGGGCCGCCCGTACCAGTCGCCGGCGCGCGGCAGCGCCTGTCCGAGCGCCGCACCGGCGCGCAACTGCGGGAACTCCTCGCCCTCGCCGTCGGCCGCCTCGATCAGGTCGAGCGCCGCGCCGAGCAGCGGCTCGGGCTCGGGCGAGGCGAGCATCGCCGCGTCGCCGATCGTCTTGACGAGCCGCACCGGCGGCTCGGCGACGTCGCCCGCGAGCGCTTCCAGACGCACCGCCAGACGCCCGAGCTCGTCCGGCGGCACTTCCTCGCCCAGACGCGTGAAGCCGACGAGGTCGGCGAAGCCGATCACGACCTCGCGCGAGCCCGGCAGCTGGCCGTCGATCCGCTCGATCGTCGAGATCGCCTCGCTCTCGGTCGCGTTTCGCAGGTGCAGCGCGAGCACGTTGCTGACCATCGGGTCGACCAGCGGGTAGAGCTGCGCGGCGGCCTCGCCGTAGCGGCTGGCGAGCTCGCGCTCGCTGATCCCCGGTTCGAGCACGAGTTTCAGCGGCATCGCGCGCAGGCTTTGCGCCGCCTGCGAGAGCCCGCGGCCGAGCACGCGCAGCAGGTCGAGGATCTCCTCGTCGGAGATGCCCGCTTCGCGACCCAGCACGATCCGCTTGGCCGCCTCTACCTCGGCCTCGGTGTAGGCGGCCTCGTGGGGCTCGGGCGTCGGCAGCCCCATCGCGCGCCGCGCCGCGACGAGGAAGTCGAGCTCGACGCCGCTCAGCTCGGCGACCTGCTCGGCCGTGTAGCGCTCACCGCCGCCGATCACGCGATCGGCCGGCAGCAGCACGATCGTGCCCGTCGCCGTCGTGCGTCGCAGCTCGCTCAGCGGGATGCCTTCGTCGGCGAGCTGTTCGAGCAGCGCCAGTCGATCGGCGCGCGCCGCGCCCTCCAACCCGTCCAACAGGCCCTCCGCGGCGAAGTCGATCCGCTCGTCGCCCATCCGCGCCAGGGTACGCGAGGCAGGCGTCCGAGGCCGCGCGCAGAATCACCTCCCATGATCGTGCTCGGCATCGACCCCGGCCTCGCGAACACCGGCTACGGCGTCGTCGAGCGCCGTGACGGTCGGCTCGTGGCGCTCGACGGGGGCGTGATCGAGACGCCGGCCGACCTGCCACGCGAGCGGCGTCTGGCCGAGATCCACGAGCACGTCGAGCGCCTGATCGCCGAGCATGACCCAGACGCGGTCGCGCTCGAGGAGCTGTACTTCGGGCAAAACGTGAAAACCGCGTTCGCCGTCGGCCACGCGCGCGGCGTCGCGATGCTCGCCGCCGGCCAGCGCGGTCTGCCGTGCGCCGGCTACACGCCGCAGCAGGTCAAGGGCGCGGTCTGCGGCAGCGGCCGCGCGAGCAAGGAGCAGGTCGGACGGATGGTGATGGCGCTGCTCGCGCTCGAGCACGAGCCGCGCCCCGACCACGCCGCCGACGCGCTCGCCGTCGCGATCTGCCACGCCAACTGCGCGCCGCTGACGCGCGCGCTGCAGAGGGCCGAGGCGTGATCGCGCTGCTGCGAGGAGAGGTGGCGGTACGCCGCTCCGACCACGTCGTCCTGCTGTGCGAGGGCGTTGGCTACCGCGCCGCCGTCTCCGCCGAGACGCTGCGCCACGTGCCGCCGGTCGGCGAGCCGGCGACGCTGCACACGCACCTGATCGTGCGTGACGACGCGCTCGCGCTGCACGGCTTTCACTCCGAGCAGGAGCGCGACCTGTTCCTGATGCTGCTGTCCGTTCAGGCCGTCGGGCCGAAGGTCGCGCTGGCGGTGCTCTCCGGCGGCTCGCCGCGCGAGCTGATCGCCGCGATCGCTGGCGGCGACGCGGCGCGCTTCCAGGCCGTCCCGGGGATCGGCAAGCGCACGGCCGAACGGATCATCGTCGAGCTGCGCGAGAAGGTCGTCGTGCGCGGCGACGGCGACGCGGCCGACGGCGCGATCCTCGCCGCGCGCGGCGAGCGTGCGGCGACGGACGCCGGCGACGGACGCGGCCTCGCGCGCGCCGGCCTGATCGAGCTCGGCTACGCGCCCGGCGAAGCCGACGGGCTGCTGCTCGACGTCGAGGGCGACAGCGCCGAGCAGTTGATCGCGCACGCGTTGCGCCTCGCCCGGGCCGCGACATGAGCGCGTATGGCTGCGCCGGATCGGCGTCCTCGGTCGCTCGCGTACCGAAGCCGGGAGACACTCGCTCCGCTCGCATCCCCGTTTCGGCCAGCACGCCACGCTCCCTGCGTCCTTGCCCGGCTTGCCCTACGCGCTCATGTCAGGTGACTGCCCCCACCGAGGCCGCGACATGAGCGTCGAGTCGACGATCGCTGACGGCGAGCGGATCCAGACGCCATACCTCGTCGCCGAGGACGAGCTCGACCGCTCCTTGCGCCCGCGCCGGCTCGGCGACTTCGTCGGCCAGGAGGCGCTGCGCGAGCAGCTCGCGGTCGCGATCGAGGCGGCGACGGCGCGCGGCGACGCGCTCGACCACCTGCTGCTCGCCGGGCCGCCAGGCCTCGGCAAGACCTCGCTCGCGCAGATCGTGGCGGCCGAGCTCGACGTCCCGTTCGTGCCGACCGCCGGCCCGGCGCTCGAGCGCAAGGGCGACGTCGCCGCGTTCCTGACGGCGCTCGAGCCGCGCAGCGTGTTCTTCGTCGACGAGATCCACCGCCTGCCGCGAACGCTCGAGGAGACGTTCTATCCGGCGATGGAGGACCGGCGCCTGCCGATCACCGTCGGCCAGGGCGCCGGCGCGCGGGTCGTGACGCTCGAGCTGCCGCAGTTCACGCTCGTCGGCGCGACGACGCGCACGGGCCTGCTGACGACGCCGCTGCGCGACCGCTTCGGCATCCAGGCGCGCCTGGAGCCCTACTCGGTCACCGACCTCGCGAGCATCGTGCGCCGCTCGGCGGGGATCCTCGAGATCGAGCTCGACGAGCAGGGCGCGAGCACGATCGCCGCGCGCAGTCGCGGGACCCCTCGCGTCGCCAACCGCCTGCTCAAGCGCGTGCGCGACTTCGCCGAGGTGCGCATGCAGGGCGTCGTCACGGCGGCGGCGGCGGACGCGGCGCTGGAAATGCTCGAGGTCGACGCGCTTGGCCTCGACCGCCTCGACAGGGAGATCTTGCGCGCGGTCTGCGTCAAGTTCGAAGGCGGCCCCGTCGGCCTCTCGACGCTCGCCGTCGCCGTCGGCGAGGAGCAGGACACGATCGAGGACGTCTACGAGCCGTACCTGCTGCGCGAGGGCCTGCTGAAGCGCACGCCGCGCGGGCGCGCCGCGACCGCGGCGGCGTTCGCGCACCTTGGGCTGGAGACACCGGCGCCCGACGGCCCCGCGCTGTTCTGAACCGCGCTGCTCGCCGCTTTCGTAGTCTGTGTCCAACCATGGCCCATCCGTTCATCTGCCCCAACTGCGGGCATCGCACGACCGAGCTCGACCGCAACATCGGGTTCACGCGCCAGCCGAAGGGCTGCGCGAAGTGCGGCTTTGCTTTCCTCTTTGAACTGCTCGACGACTACTACCCAGCGCCTGACGCCGCGTTCTTCGTCTGCGACGGCGAGGGCCGCGTGATCGGCTGCGGCAAGAACTCGTTCGCGTTCACCGGCCTCGAGGAGGAAGAGGTGATCGGCCAACGCGTCGAGCAGGTTCTCGGCCTCAGCTTCCAGAACGGCGACGATCCGGTCGCGACGGTGCTCGAGTGGGGCGTGCGCAAACTCGAGGTGCCGGTGCAGGTCGCGGGCGAACGCGACGTCGCGGCGGGCGCGAAGGCGGACATGTTCCCGGCGTATGACGACGACGGCGGGCTGTTGCTAGTGCTGACGCCGGACAAGTAGTCTGAGCTGGCGATGGGTGCGAGATGACAGACCGCCGCCGCAACACGTTGATCCTGCTGATCGTCGTGGGCCTGATCGCCGCCTCGGTCGCCGTGATCGCGACGAAAAAGACGCGCCTCGGGCTCGACCTGAAGGGGGGCGTCCAGCTCGTCTACCAGGCGAGGCCGACCGCGCAGTCGAAAGTCGACTCTGAATCGCTGAACCAGTCGATCAACATCATGCGCAAGCGCGTCGACCAACTCGGCGTCTCCCAGCCGGAAATCCAGCGCTCGGGCTCGGACGAAATCGACGTCGCGCTGCCGGAAGTGAAAGACGCCAAACGCGCCGAACAGGAGGTCGGCAAGACCGCGCAGCTGTTCTTCTACGACTGGGAGCCGAACGTGATTGGGCCGACCGGCAAGCCGGCGCCGACCGAAGCGATCGTCACCGGCGGCCCGACGCCGGCGAGCGCCGAACGCGGCCTGCCCGAGTACGAGGCCGTGCAGCGCGCCGGCAAGCGCACGGCCGAACTGCGCCAGAACGACACGACGTGGACGAAGGGCTGCACGCCGGCGCAGATCGGCGAATGCATCTACGGGACGTGGTATCTGCTCGACACCAAGCACGAAAAGGTCCTGCGCGGCCCCGAGGAAACGGAAAAGAACCTCTACGCCGACGGCTACAAAGCGCCGCTCGGCGCGAAGCCGCAGGTCGTGCGCGTCAATCCCGGCACGGTGCTCGTGCAGGCGCAGCCGATCCAAACCAGCTCGGGCAAGGTCACGCAGAAAAGCCCGAACAGCTACTACGTGCTGAAGGACGATCCGGTGCTGACCGGCGGCGACGTGAAGAACCCGACGCAGAGCTTCGACGAAAGCGCCGGCGGGACCGGCGCGCCGAACGTGACGTTTGAATTCACCGGGCACGGCAAGAGCGTCTTCCAGCGGGTCACCAAGGAAATCGCCCATCGCGGTCAGGAAGCGCAGCTGCCGGGAGTCCCCAGGGAAGCGGCGCTGCAGCACTTTGCCGTCGCGCTCGACGGGCAGATCATCACGGCGCCGTCGATCGACTACACGAAGTACCCGGAAGGGATCGACGCCTCGACCGGCTCGCAGATCGCCGGCGGCTTCACGATCACCTCGGCGCAGGAACTCGCGCAAGAGCTGCAGTCGGGCGCGCTGCCGATCAAGCTGCAGCTGATCTCCAACTCGCAGGTGTCGGCGACGCTCGGCAAAACGGCGCTCAACCAGGGGCTGCTCGCCGGGCTCGTCGGCTTCGCGATCGTCTGCCTGTTCCTGCTGCTGTTCTACCGCGTGCTCGGCGCCATCGCGATCGGCGGCCTCGTGATCTACGGGATCTACTTCTTCGCGCTGATCAAGCTGATCCCAATCACGCTGACGCTGCCGGGCATCGCCGGGCTGATCCTCACGATCGGCGTCGCCGCCGACGCGAACATCGTGATCTTCGAGCGCGTCAAGGAGGAGATTCGCGGCGGCAGATCGGTGATCTCCGGCATCGCGACCGGCTACAAACGCGGCTTTGAAGCGATCGTCGACGCGAACGTCGTGACGTTCATGACCGCGTTCATCCTGTTCGCGCTGGCGACCGCCGAAGTCAAGGGCTTCGCGTTCACGCTCGGCATCGGCACGCTCGTCTCGCTGTTCACGGCCGTGCTCGCGACGCAGGCTGCGCTCGGCGCGATGGGCCGCTCGAAATTCGTCTCGCACCCGGCCGCGCTCGGCACGGCGCGCCGCGGCGGCGGCTGGACGTTCGACTTCATGGGCGCCTCGAAGTGGTTCTTCTCGCTGTCGGGCACGATCCTCTTGATCGGCGCGATCGCGATCGGGGGCAAGGGGCTGAACTTCGGGATCGACTTCAAGTCGGGCACGCGGATCCAGACGGCGTTCGTGCGGCCGGTCAGCGTGAGCGAAGTCGCGAAAGAGATGACCGCGGTCGGCTACGGCAATACCGAGGTGCAGAAGTACAACAACAAGAGCATCGGCGGCGGCGGCTACCAGATCTCGACGAAGACGCTCAAGCCGGAAAACGTCCAGAGGATCAAGTCCGACCTCGACGCGAAGTTCGGCCACGGCGCGGTCGCGGGCACGAAGAACTTCTCCTCGACCTCGATCGGGCCGACGTTCGGCAAGACGGTCGCCAACAGCGCGGTGATCGCGATCATCGCCTCGCTGCTCGTGATCTCTGCGTACATCGCGCTGCGCTTCTCCTGGAAGTACTCGGTCCCGGTGCTGATCGCGCTGATGCACGACCTGCTGATCACCGCCGGCGTCTACTCGCTGACCGGGCGGGAAGTCACGACCGCGACGGTCGCGGCGCTGTTGACGATCCTCGGCTATTCGCTGTACGACACGATCATCGTGTTCGATCGCGTGCGCGAGAACGTTCCGCGAATGCCCCGCGCCGCGTTCTCGCAGATCGTCAACCGCTCGATGTCCGAGGTGCTGACGCGATCGCTCGCGACGAGCTTCTGCACGCTCCTGCCGGTCGTCTCGCTGCTGCTGTTCGGCGGCGAAACGCTGAAGGACTTCGCGTTCGCGCTGATGGTCGGGATCGCCTCGGGCGCGTACTCGTCGATCTTCATCGCCTCGCCGGTGCTGACGCACTGGAAGGAGCGCGAGCCCGGCTACCGCAACCGGCGAGCGCGGATCGAGCGTGAACTCGGCGCCGTGCCCGCGTACGCGACGAGCGCCGGCGGCGAGCCGATCGACGTCGAGCCGGCCGGGAAGCGCAAACGCAGCCGGCGCGGCGGCCTGATCGCGCCGGAGGAACCGGGCGAGCAGATCTCACGCGACGAGTTCCAGGAGCTCGTCCGCGACCTCGACGTCGAGTCTCCGCCGAGCGCGCCCCCGGCGCGCACGCAACGCTCGAACGGGCGCTCGCGGCGCTCGGCCGGCGCCGGCGTCGTGCAGAAGCCGCCGCCGGCCAAGCCCGAGCAGGAGCTCGAGCGGCCCGAAGCGCCTGCGTCCCCGCGCGACCCGACGGCCGATCTGACGCCCGAGGACCTCGTGCTGAAGGACGACAAGCCGGCGCCGAAACGCAAACGCGCGCGCAACCGCAGGCACGGGAGGCGCTGATGGGATTGCTCGGCTGGGTGATCATGGGGCTCGCGATCTGGCACTACACGATCTTCCTGCCGGACCGCTTCTGGGGCGGCATCGTCGGCGCGTTCGTCGGGTCGCTGCTCGGATCGATCGCCGTCGGGCTGATCATCTACAGCGTCAAAGTCTCCGCGCTGAAGATCCCCGGCGAAAAGGCGACCGACGTCGCCGTCGTGCTGTACGCCGTGCCCGGCGCGTTGATCGGGATGGCGATCGTGTATCTGGTCGGGATGCGCAAGGAAATCGCCTCGCGCCCGCTCGAAGACGTCTGAGCTCGGAGTCGCCGGGGCCGCGCGCGGCGGCGTCTTGCAGCTCCACGCGGTTCCGTCTCGCGCTGGCCGTAAGTTTGACCGACTGTGCAGACGCCTAGCTTCGAGATCGCCGACTGCCCCCCAGAGGACGTCGCGCGCCTGCGCCGCGAGCTCGGCGTCAGCGGCGCGCTCGCGCAGGTGCTCGTCCGGCGCGGGCTCGCCGAGCCGGAGACCGCGCGCGCGTTCCTCGCGGCCGACGAGCTGCACCCGCCTGGCGCGTTCGCTGGGATCGAGCGGGCGGTCGCGACGATCCTCGCGCACGTCTCGGCCGGGCGGCGGGTCACGATCCACGGCGACTACGACGTCGACGGCGTCTGTTCGACGGCGATCCTGCTGCGCGCGCTGCGCGCGCTCGGCGCCGACGTCGATCATTACCTGCCCGATCGCGCCGGCGACGGCTACGGCCTCGCCGCGGCGACGGTCCGACGGCTCGCCGCGCGCGGCACGCGTCTGCTGATCAGCGCCGACTGCGCGATCACGGCCGTCGCGGAGGTCGCGCTCGCGCGCGAGCTGGGCCTCGACGTGGTCGTCACCGACCACCACGCGCAGCGCGCCGACGGCGCGCTGCCGGACGCGCCGATCGTGCACCCGGCGCTGTGTGGTTACCCGTGCGCGGAGTTGTGTGCGACGGCGGTCGCGTACAAGCTCGCGCAGGCGCTCTACGAACGCGTCGGGCGGGACCCGCGCGAGCTCGAGCGCGAGCTCGACCTCGTCGCGCTCGCGACGGTCGCCGACGTCGTGCCGCTGCGCGGCGAGAACCGCGCGTTCGTGCGGCGCGGGCTGCGCACGCTGGCGGCGACGAGCAAGCCGGGGCTGCGCGCGCTGATGCGCGTCGCACACGTCGACCCCGGCCGGGTCGACGAGCGCGCGATCGGCTTCGCGCTGGCGCCGCGGCTGAACGCGGCGGGGCGGCTGTACCGGGCCGACGCCGGCCTCGAGCTGATCATGACCGAGGATCCCCTGCGTGCGGCGCAGGTCGCCGAGGAGCTCGACCGCGCCAACTACGAGCGCCGCGAGGTCGAGACGCGGATTCGCTACGACGCCGAAGCGCAGATCGCGGCGCTCGGCGAGCGCGACGCGTACGTGCTCGCCGGCGAGGGCTGGCACGCCGGCGTGATCGGGATCGTCGCGGCGCGGCTCGCCGAGCGCCACCACCGGCCGGTCGTGCTGATCGCGCTCGACGGCGAGCGCGGTAGGGGCTCGGCGCGGAGCATTCCCGCGTTCGACCTGCTCGGCGGTCTCGACGCGTGCGCCGAGCACGTGCTGCGCCACGGCGGCCATCGCGCGGCGGCGGGGCTGGAGATCGAGCGCGGACGCGTCGCGGCGCTCGCGGACGCGTTCACGGCGCACGCCGCGCGCGTGCTGACGCCGGCCGATCTGCTCGGCGTCGAGCGCGTCGACGCGCTCGTCGGCGGCGACGAGCTGTCGATGGCGCTCGCGGAGGAGCTGCAGCGTCTGGCGCCATTCGGGCGCGGCAACCCGGGCGTCTCGCTGATGCTCGCCGACGCCACGTTCGCCGACGCGCGCGGGATGGGCGAAGGCCGGCACGTGCGCTTCACCGTCCACTCGCGCGGCGCGCGCGCCCGTGCGGTCGCGTTCGGCGCCGGCGCCACGCTGCCGGTCGCCGAAGGCGAGCCGGCGCAGGCGACGTTCAAGCTCGAGGTCAACGAGTGGAACGGCGTGTCCGAGCCGCGGCTGGTGCTGCGTCACGCTCGCGCGGCCGTGCCGGAGATCGCGGCCGCGCGCCTGCAGCCCGCGCCGGCGCGGGTCGAGCACGCGTCACGCCAGGAGCCCGAGCCGATCGAAGAGCGCGGCGAGCTCGTCCTGTTCGCGATGGGCTAGTTCTTGGATCTGAAGAAGGCGTCCCCTACCCTTTAGACATGGCCGTCGCGAAAAATCCACACAGCGCCGAGGCGGTCGAGCAGGCCCCGCCCGCAGTAACGCCCGTACGCACGCGCGCGAGCGAGCCGCCGCCGGCGCGCCTGGCTCTGTCCGAGCCCGAGCGGCGTCTACTCGCCGATCTGTTCGCGATCGTCTCCGAGCACGCGGCCGACTCCCCCTCCGGGGACGATGCGGCCATCGAGATCGACCGCGCGCGGGTGCAGGAGGCGTTCGTGTTCGCGTGCGAGCACCACGCGGCGCAGCGGCGCAAGTCGGGCGAGGACTTCATCGTGCACCCGGTCGGCGTCGCGCGCATCTGCGCGGGCATGCGCCTCGATACCGAGACGCTGTGCGCGGCGCTGTTGCACGACACGATCGAGGACACGTCGGCGTCGATCGAGGAGGTACGCGAGCGCTTCGGCGAGGAGATCGCGCAGATCGTCGACGGCGTGACGAAGCTGACCGGGATCACCTTCGAGTCGCACGACGAGGCGCAGGCCGAGAACTACCGCAAGATGATGGTCGCGATGGCCACTGACGTGCGGGTCATCCTGATCAAGCTCGCCGACCGCCTGCACAACATGCGCACGATCGACGCGATGCCGAAGCAGAAGCAGATGGAGAAGGCACGCGAGACGCTCGAGATCTACGCGCCGCTCGCGCACCGCCTGGGAATCCACGCGCTCAAGTGGGAGCTCGAGGACCTCGCGTTCGCGACGCTGCACCCGCGCAAGTACCAAGAGATCAAGGGACTCGTCGCGCAGCAGCGCGAGGACCGCGAGGGCTATGTCTCAGAGGCGGGCGAATACCTGTCCCGCGAGCTGTCCGAGCTTGGCATCGAGGCCCAGATCGCCGGGCGAGCCAAGCATTTTTATTCGATTTATTCGAAGATGACGAAGAAGGGCCGGGAGTTCAACGAGATCTACGACCTCACGGCGATGCGCGTGATCGTCGACTCGGTGAAGGACTGCTACGGCACCGTCGGCGTGATCCACTCACTGTGGAAGCCGCTGCCCGGCCGCTTCAAGGACTTCATCGCGATGCCGAAGTTCAACATGTACCAATCGCTGCACACGACCGTGATCGGGCCCGAGGGTCGGCCGCTGGAGATCCAGATCCGCACGCAGGAGATGCACGAGATGGCCGAGTTCGGCGTCGCCGCGCACTGGGTCTACAAGCAGGGTCGGGGCCCCGGCGCCGACGGGGTGCGGGGCGGCGACGCGAAGCTCAAGTGGCTGCGCACGATGCTCGATTGGCAGCAGGAGCTGTCGGACCCGCGCGAGTTCATGGAGACGCTGCGCACGGACCTGTACGACGACGAGGTCTACGTGTTCACGCCGAAGGGTCAGGTCAAGTCGCTGGCCGCCGGCGCGACGCCGCTGGACTTCGCCTACGAGGTGCACACCGAGATCGGCCACCGCTGCGTCGGCGCGCGCGTCAACGGCAAGATCGTGCCGCTGCACTACGAGCTGCGCTCGGGCGACATCGTCGAGATCCTCACCGCCAAGCGCGAGCGCGGCCCGTCGCGCGACTGGCTGGCGACGGTCAAGACGACGCGCGCGCGCAACAAGATCAAGGCGTGGTTCAAGGCCGAGTCGCGCCAGGACACCGAGCACACCGGCCGCGAGCAGTTGCAGGAGCACCTGCGCCGGGCGGGCCTGCCGGCGCAGAAGATCACCGGCTCGGCGTTGCTCGCCGACGTGATTCGTGAGGTCGGCTACCGCAAGGCGGACGACTTCTACATCGCGCTCGGCGCCGCGAAGGTCTCGCCGAAGCTCGTCGTCGACAAGGTGATGCAACGCCTGAAGCAGGGCGAGGCGGCCGACGCCGAAGGCCCCGCGGCCGACCTGCTGCGCGTCGGGCGCTCCTCGCGCCGGCGCCCGACGAAGTCCTCGGGCCAGTACGGGATCAAGGTCGAGGGCGTCGATGACGTGATGCTGCGATTGGCGAAGTGCTGTCGCCCGGTGCCGGGTGATCAGATCGTCGGCTACATCTCGCTCGGCCGTGGGATCACGATCCACCGCGAAGACTGCCCGAACGTGGCGCTGCTGCGCAAGGACCCCGAGCGCTTCACGAGCGTCGCGTGGGACGGCGATCGGTCGACGGCGTTCGTCGTCGAAATCCAGATCGACGCGTGGGACCGCCATCGCCTGCTGGAGGATTTGTCGCGTGTCTTCTCCGAGTCCGGCGCGAACATCCTCGAAGCGCGCTGCATGTCGGCGCCGCCGATGGTCAAGAACCGCTTCGTCGTCGAGGTCGCCGACACGCACACGCTGAAGGGCGCGATCACGCGGATGCGCAACATCGACTCGGTGTTCGACGCCTACCGCGTCACGCCGGGAGCGGCCGGTTAGGCAACCACGGTCAGCGCGCGCGGCTTGATCGAGTAGCGCGCCTCGTCGACCTCGCCGATGAAGTCGCCGTCGACCTGCAGCGGCAGCGGGCGTGCGTCGGCGCTGCGCACGGTCAGCCGCTCGACGCCGGCGAAGCCCGTGATCTGGCGGTGGTCGACGGCGCGCAGCCGCGGCGCGAGCGAGCGCGCGCCGATCATCACGAGGCCGAGCGGCGTCGCGCGGTGCAGCACGGCGCCGGCGAGCACGCCGGAGTCGAGCGCGGCGCCGTCGGCGATCTCGATCGGGCGCTCGTGGAAGTAGGTGAACGGCGCGGCGTTCTGCACGACGGTCGTGACGCCGCGCAACGTCTGATCGCCAGCCTCGATGACCATCCGCGGCGCGCCGAGCAGGTAGCGGCGTGTGTACGTCGTGAGCGCGATCCATGTGAAGAAGTGCGGGCCGAAGCGCGCCTTCAGCGCGGTGCGCGCATCGACGCGCCGCACGACGCTCGCGTCGAGGCCGACGCCGGAGTTGAACACGAAGCAGCGGTCGTTGACGCCGCCGAGGTCGATCGCGCGCGGGCGCCAGTCATCGGCGATCGCGAGCAGGTGCTCGGTCGCATCGACGAGCTCGCCGGGGATGCCGAGGATCTTCGCAAACACGTTCGCCGAGCCGCCCGGCAGCGCGCATAGCGGCGTCGCCGAGCCGAGCAGGCCGTTGGCCGCTTCGTTGACGGTGCCGTCGCCGCCGAACGCGACGACGACGTCGTAGCCCTCGTGCGCCGCCTCGCGGCACAGCACGGTCGCGTGCCCGCGCGCGTCGGTGTCGACCGCGTCGACCTCGTAGCGGCCCTTCAGCGCGTAGACGACGAGATTGCGCAGTCGTGCGGAGACGGTCGCGGCGTGCGGGTTGACGATCACGAGCATGCGCCGCCTGCTCGCGGCCGACAGCGGCGCGAGCGGCGCCGTGCGGGTCGCGCGGGCGGGATCGCGCTCGCTCGTGCTGCTCTTCATCGAAAACGCCTACACCACGCCTCGCGCGCCGTTACCGGCGGGCGCTCGTGGAGTCGCGCGGGCGCGTCCAAGCCCGCTGGACATGCGCTTGCGTCCGTCGGGCGGATTGCTAGACTTGCGCGCACATAGCTGGACACATCCAGAGGGGTGAAGGGACTGGCCCGATGAAACCCCGGCAACCACCGTCATGTCACAGCGGGAAGGTGCCAATTCCAGAGAGATGTGTGGCGAGCCTCCGCGCTCTTCGCACAAGTGACACCGCGAAGACGATCGACGGAGGTTTCCGATGGCTGTCAGTCACCTGCAGTGCAAGGAGTGCAAGGCCGAATACCCGCTCGAGGCCCTCTACGTCTGCGAGCAGTGCTTCGGCCCGCTTGAGGTCGCCTACGACCACAGCCGCCTGATCGCCGCCTCCGGCGGCGGCGTCCGCGACGTCGCCGAGCTGCGACGCCGGATCCAGGGCGGTCCGCAGAACATCTGGCGCTACGCCGACTTTCTGCCGCTCGCCGGCGGACCGCCGGGCCCCTCGGGACGCCTGGCCTCGCGTGTCGGGCTGCCGGCCGGCTGCACGCCGCTGATCCGCGCTGACCGTCTTGCCGCGCGCCTCGGCCTGCGCGAGGTGTGGGTCAAGAACGACGCGGCGAACCCGACGCACTCGTTCAAGGACCGCGTCGTCTCGGTCGCCGTCACGCGCGCGCGCGAGCTCGGCTACGAGACGATCGCATGCGCCTCGACCGGCAACCTCGCCAACTCGGTCGCCGCACACGGCGCCGCGCTCGGCCTCGACTCCTACGTGTTCATCCCGGCGAACCTCGAGGAGCAGAAGGTGCTCGCGACGGGCGTCTACGGGACGAACGTCGTCGGCGTGCAGGGCAGCTACGACGACGTCAACCGCCTCTGCACCGAGCTGTGCGCCGAACGCGACTGGGCGTTCGTCAACATCAACCTGCGCCCGTACTACGCCGAGGGCTCGAAGACGCTCGCGTTCGAGATCGCCGAGCAGCTCGGCTGGGAGCTGCCCGACCGCTGCGTCGTGCCGATCGCATCGGGCTCGCTGTTCACGAAGATCGCGCGCGGCTTTGAGGAATGGAGCGAGCTCGGTCTGCTCGACGGCCCGGCGCCGCGGATGAACGGCGCGCAGGCGGAGGGCTGCTCGCCGGTCGCGAGCGCGTTCTCGGCCGGGCACGAGGTCTGCAAGCCGGTCAAGCCGGACACGATCGCGAAGTCGCTTGCGATCGGCAACCCGGCCGACGGGCCGTACGCGCTCGACCTCGCGCGCCGCACCGGCGGCTCGGTCGACGCCGTCTCCGACGAGGAGATCCGCGCGGGCATCAAGCTGCTCGCCGAAACGACCGGCGTCTTCACCGAGACGGCCGGCGGCGTCACGACGGCGACGCTCGCAAAGCTCGCCGAGCGCGGCGAGATCGACCCCGACGAGCGCGTCGTGCTCGTGATCACCGGCGAGGGCCTGAAGACGCTCGACGCCGTGCGCGGGATGTTTGAGACGCACACGATCGCACCAAGCGTCGAGGCGTTCGAGACGGCCGAGAACCTTACCCCTCCGGGACCCGTCACCGCGGTCGCTCGTGTGCCGAAGCCGGTAGACACTCGCTCCGCTCGCATCCCCGTTTCGGCCAGCACACTTCGCGATCCTGCCTGTGCCCCGAACGGGGTACGTCCTGTCTCTGCTCGATCCTCGACCGTCTCGGCAGCTGACAGCTGATGGCCGTGCTCGTGAAGATCCCGACGCAGCTTCGAGCGGCGACCGGCGGCGAGGCCGAGACGGAGGTCGACGGCGCGACCGTGCAGGAGGTGCTCGACGGCCTGTTCGCGCGCCACGATGAGCTGCGCGCGCGGCTGTACGACGACGACGGCGGCCTGCGCCGCTTCGTCAACGTGTACGTCGCCGGCGAAGACATCCGCTTCCTCGACGGGTTGGAGACGCCCGTCGAGGACGGCTCCGAGTTGACGATCCTGCCCGCTGTAGCGGGCGGGTAGCTCGCGTCAGCGCCCGGACGCGCTAGCGGCGGCGGCGTTCGCGTGATGGGCGGCGCTCGCGCGCGCCGTCGAGCCGCTGATGCCGACCGTCGAGACGAGGCCGGCGGCGACCATCGCCGCGAGCGTCAGCGCACGCATCCGCTTCGGCGTCAGCCAGCCGAAGTGGTGGGTCTGAAGCCACGTCCTGAACCCCGTGGCGGCCGACGCCGCGGCCATCGCGCATCCGGCGCACATCGGCCAAGCGTAGCGCCGCCGGGCGTCGTTCGCCTCAGGTCGGCTCGGCCGTCTCCGTGCGGCGCTCAAGGCGCCGGCGCAGCTCAGCGCCGCGCCCGGCGGCGACGGCGCGCGCCGCGCGCGCCTCGCTCAGCTCGAGGCCCTGCGAGTGCGCGTAGTCGAGCAGGTTCTGGCGCTCCTCGCCCTCGCGCGCCGCGCGCAAGAACAGCCAGCAGAACAGCCCGAGCGTGAGGAACGACTCCTCGACCATCATCACCGCGCCGGCGATGTTCTGGTCGGCTAGCGGCGAAATGTGGTGGACCGCGTCGCCGTGCGTGTAGAACGGATAGAAGACGGTTCCCGACCAGAGGAAGATGTTGCCGAGCACGGTGCCGGCGAGGCGCACGGCGACGATGTAGAACAGCCGCGCGAGGTTGCCGAACCAGCTCGGCGTCGGCAGCGGGCCGACGAGGCACATCCACATGTTGACGCCGCACGCGAGGAACATCGCGTGCTCGAGCGCGTGGATCCCCGTGTGGCGCAGCGCCGCCTGATAGAGCCCCGGCGCGTGCCACACGTACAAGTCGATCGCCCACAGCGGGAACGCGATCGCCGGGTGCGTGAGCACGCGCAGGCGGTCGAACACGCGGACCTTGAGAATCGGCGCGAGCAGCGGGCCGGTCAGCCCGAGCACAATCAGCAGCGCCGCGACGTCGCCGAGCAGCAGGTGCTCGATCATGTGCATGTACAGCAGGTCCTGGCTGGCCGAGCCGAGCGAAGTCAGCGCCGCCGCGATCGTCACGAAGCCGCCGTAGAAGCACGCCTGACGCCAGCCAGGCACCGGATGCGAGCTCGTCGCCAGCGCGCGCACGCGGCGCGCGTACAGCAGCGCGAGCAGCGCGAGCGGTCCGAGCTGCAGCGCGGCCTCGATGCCGGTCGAAACGGCGAGTGGGAGCGCGATCATTCAGCTTGCAGCGTACGCGAGCAGGCGCGCCGGAGCGCTCGCCGCGAGCGACGAGGCGCGCCACCTGACTGGCGTAGAATGCGCCGCCGATGAACGCCTCGCCACGCCGGATGCTGCCCGTGCTGCTCGGCGGCTCCGTCCTTCTGGCGCTGGCGCTGCCGGCCGCCGCGCAGGCGCACGGGATCGTCGGCAAGGCCGACCTGCCGATCCCCGTCTGGCTGTTCAGCTGGACCGCGGCGATCGTGCTCGTCGTCTCGTTCGTCGCGCTCTCGACGCTGTGGCGCACGCCGCAGCTGCAGGACGAGCGTCGGCGAGCGATCGTCCGTCGATCCGCCCCCGCCGCCGAGGCCGTGCGCGAGCAGGGGAAAGGTGCGCGCGCATCGCGGCTCGCGGCGGCGCTCGACGCGCTCGCCGGCGTCGTCGGCGTCGCGCTGTTCGCGCTCGTCCTCTACAGCGGCTTCGACGGCGCGCAGGTGCCGGGCGCGAACTTCTCGGTGACGTTCATCTACGTGATCTTCTGGGTCGGGCTGCCGGTCGCGAGCGTCGTGCTCGGCGACGTGTTCGCCTCGCTCAGCCCGTGGCGCACTTGCGCGCGAGCGGCTCGCGGCGTCGCGCGGCTGGCGCGCGGCGGCGATCCTCGCGACTCGCCGCTGCGCTATCCGGCGTGGCTTGGCGTATGGCCGGCGATCGCCGGCGTCGTCGGCTTCGCGTGGCTCGAGCTCGTCTACGTCAACCGCGACCAGCCCTCGCTGCTCGCCGCGCTGTCGCTCGGATACTTCGTCGTGATGCTGCTCGGCATGCTGCTGTTCGGCGTCGAGCGCTGGAGCGGCTGCGCCGACGGCTTCGCCGTCTACTTCGGCCTGCTCGGCCGGCTCTCGCCGCTCGTGTGCGACGAGCGTGGCCGCCTCTGCCTGCGCCGGCCGCTGAGCGGCGTGACGAGCCTGCCGATGCGCGCCGGCACGGTCACGCTCGTCTGTGCGCTGATCGGCACGACGACGTTCGACGGCTTCTCCAACGGTGGCATCTGGCGCAAAGCCGAGCCCGAAGTGCAGAGCGTCTTCTCGAGTCTCGGGCTCGGGCCGACGCCGGCGCAGGAGCTCGCCTACTCGGTCGGCCTCGTTTTCTGCATCTGCCTGATCGTGGTCGTCTATCGCGTCGGGATCCTCGGCGTGCGCAACGTCAGCGCGCGCTACGATCTCGGCGCGCTGACGCGCGCGTTCGCGCATACGCTCGTGCCGATCGCCTTCGCGTACGTGCTCGCGCACTACTTCTCGCTGCTCCTCTGGCAGGGGCAGGCGATCGGCTATCTGATCTCCGACCCGCTCGGCGACGGCTCCAACCTGTTCGGCACCGCCAACTACCAGATCGACTATCAGGTGATCTCCTACGCCGCGATCTGGTACGTGCAGGTCGCGGCGCTCGTCACCGGACACGTCAGCGGTCTCGCGCTCGCGCACGACCGCGCGCTCGTGATGTACCGCGATCCGGAAGAGGCCGTGCGCAGCCAGTACTGGATGCTCGCCGTGATGGTCGCGTTCACGAGCTTCGGTCTGTGGCTGCTCGCCGACGTCGGCACCTGAGCTACGGTTGGCCGATGTCCGCCCGCGCGAGGTTCGCACTGCTGCTCGCGTGCTCGCTCGGCGCGTGCTCCTCGCCGGCGCTCGCCGCCGCCGAAGCGCAGCCGCAGAACCCGCTCAACGACCAGGGCTCGAGTCCGAACTACCGCTCGACGATCACCTCGATCACGCCCGCGGCGCCCGGCCTGCAGTTGCAGGTGCTGCAGTTCTCCGATCGCCTGCTGCTGCGCAACGGCACCGGCAAGACGGTCGAAATCAGGGGCTACGAAGGCGAACGGTACGCGCGCGTGCAGCCGAACGGGACCGTCGAAGTCAACACGCACGCGCCCGCGTACTACCTCAACCAGAGCTTCTACGGCAACGTCACCGTGCCGTCGTTCGCGAGCGCGAACGCGGTCCCGCATTGGCTCCTGATCGACCGCACCGGCCAGTTTGAATGGCACGACCATCGGATCCACTGGATGTCGCCGGTGCCGCCGCCGCAGGTCAAGGACAAGGGCAGGCGCACGCTGATCTTCGACTGGCGCGTGCCGATCGCCGTCGGCTCACGAAGCGGCGACGTCGCTGGAACGCTCTACTGGACGCCGAACGCCTCGTCGGCGCCCGTCGCCATGATCGTGATCGGCGGTGCGATCGTCGTGCTTGGGCTGCTGCTCGTGCCTGTCGTGCGCCGCCGCCGCGCGCGCGGCGACTCCGCGCTCGGCGGCGGGGGCGGGCCGGCCGGCGACGGGTCGCCGCGCGCGCCGCGCGCCGGCTCCCGCGAGGCGTGGTAGCTTTCGCCGCGATGCCCGTGTTCGGCTGTCTGACCCACTGGTACGAGTCGATGATGTACGTCGTGCCGGTGCTCGCCGTCGGCGGCTGGGGCTGGTGGAGCGCGCGGCGGATGAAGAACGATCGCAAAGGCGGTGGTGGTGGCGACGCTCCGAAGCCGCCGCTCGGCTCAACGGCCGGCTCGCCGGCCTCGCACTAGCTCGCACGCAAGGCGCCTTGCGGCGCGCCGGGCGCCGCCGCATGTGAATCTCGCAGTACGCGGACAATGAAGACGTCTTCAGCATCCCTTTACAGGTTTCTTCGGAGCCCTTCAGGGGCACATGAGTAGCATTCGACCAACTCCCCTCATGAGCACTCGAGCACCGATCCGTTCAGCCACCGCAGAGGGCCTCACCGAGCGCGTCGACGCGATCGCCTGTCTCGACGAGAGCGTTCGCCGCAAGGCGATCTCCGAGCGGCCGTCCGGACCGGGCCGTTACCTCGAGGTCCACGGGCCGGGCGAGTCGTTGCTGATCCCGATCGGCAGCGGCGTGATGCACATCGGCCGCGGACTGTCGGCCGATCTGCACCTCGACGAGAAGTCGGTCTCACGCCGTCACGCGATGCTCGTCGAACGCCCCGGCGGCGCGCGGTTGCTCGACGATCGCAGCTCCAACGGCACGTTCGTCAACGGCCGCCGGATCGTCCAGGCGGATCTCAGCAACGGCGATGTGATCGTCCTCGGGCGCGTCGTCCTGCGCTACCTCGAGATCTGAGCGGCGATCGCAGAGACGCAAGCCAAGCCGGCTCGGCTTCGAACGCGCCCGGCAAGATTCGAACTTGCGACCTCTCGCTCCGGAGGCGAGCGCTCTATCCACTGAGCTACGGGCGCACGGGCGGCTGCGCAACCCGCAAGCCCGGCTGAGGCAGCTTACCGCCGCCGCGACTTCTCGATATCGCAGCGCTCGGGGTTTATCGAGCGGCTCATCACGCGCCGAGGCCGTACCGCACCGCTACCTTTGCAAGATGGACCTGTCGCTGTTCTTCGCCGGCACGGGCGGCTCGGCGCCGAGCGCGCACCGCGGCCTGCCGGCGATCGTCGTGCGGCTCGGCGGCGATCGGCTGCTGTTCGACTGCGGCGAAGGCACGCAGCGCCAGCTCGTTCGCTCGATCGGGTTGCTCGATATGGAATGCGTGTTCGTGACGCACCTCCACGCCGACCACTGGCTCGGCCTGCCGGGGATGCTGAAGTCGTTCGCGCTGCGCGAACGCGAGCAGCCGCTCGTCGTCTATGGCCCGCGCGGGCTGCGCGAGCTGATGGGAGCGATGCGGATCGTCTACGGCCGGCTGCCGTACGAGCTGAGCGTCGTCGAGCTGGAGCCGGCGGAGTCGGTTCGCCGCGACGGCTACGCGGTCGCGGCCGTGCCGGTCAGCCACCGCGCGCCGTCGTCGTTCGGCTACGCGATCGTCGAGGACGCGCGCCCGGGGCACCTGGACGCGCAGCTCGCCGAGCAGCTCGGCGTCAAGCCGGGGCCGGACTTCGGCCGATTGCAGCGCGGCGAGACGGTCGACGGCGTCGCGCCCGAGCAGGTCATGGGCGCGGAGCGCGAGGGTCGCAAGATCGTGCTGTCGGGCGACACGGAGCCGTGCGAGGCGCTCGCGATCGCGGCGCACGAAGCGGACGTGCTCGTGCACGAGGCGACGTTCACCGACGAGGAGGCCGAGCGCGCGCGGCTGACGGCGCACAGCACGGCGACGCAGGCGGCGACGCTCGCGCGCGACGCGGAGGTGCGCCTGCTTGCGCTGACGCACGTGTCGAGCCGTCACGGCGGCGCTCAGCTGCGCGATGAGGCGCGCGCGATCTTCGCCGCGACCGAGGCGCCGCGCGACTTCGACACGATCGAAGTGCCGTTCCCGGAGCGCGGCGGCGCGACGCTCGAGCGCTGGTCCGAGCGTCAGGCGCGCGAGCGCGCCGGCGGCGGCGCCGCCGGCGCTGCGCGGGGCGAGGACGGCGATGCGGCCGCCGACGAGGCCGGCGCCGAGGAGCCCGAGACGGCGCCACCGCCGCCGGAGACCATCGCAACGCCCTGATACATTCCAATTGTCCTTTAACCCGGTCCCGTGAGGCCAGGAAGGAAGCGTTGGAAGAGAGCAGCGAGAAGGTCGTCCTGCACGAGGACGACATCGGGCGGGCGCTGACGCGCATCGCTCACGAGATCGCCGAGCGCAACCCGGACGACCGCGCGCTTGCGATCGTCGGTATTCATCGCCGCGGCGCATTCCTCGCGCAGCGCCTGCGCGAGCAGCTCGAGGCGATGACGGACATGGCGATCCCGCTGGGCGACCTCGACATCGGCTTCTACCGCGACGACGTCTCGCGGCGCCCGGACGCGCCGGTCGTGCATGCGTCGCACGTCGACTTCGACGTGAGCGGGCGGACGGTCGTGATCGTCGATGACGTGCTGTACACGGGTCGCACGGTGCGCGCGGCGATCGAGGCGCTGTTCGACTACGGCCGCCCCGAGCGCGTGCAGCTCGCGGTGCTCGCCGACCGCGGCCACCGCGAGCTGCCGATTCGCCCGGACTACGTCGGCAAGAACCTGCCGACGTCGCGCGCCGAGCACGTGCACGTCCGAGTGAGCGAGCTCGACGGCGTCGACGAGGTGACGATCGCAACGACCGCGATGGAGGTCGCGTGAACCATCTGCTCTCGATCGATCACCTCGACCGCGAGGGCATCGAGCGGATCGTCGCACAGGCCGCGCGCTTCGCGGAGGTTTCGGATCGCGAGATCAAGAAGGTGCCGGCGCTGCGCGGGCGGATGGTGCTGAACCTGTTCTACGAGTCCTCGACCCGCACGCGCAGCTCGTTCGAGCTCGCGGCCAAGCGTCTGTCGGCCGACGTCGTCAACTTCGCGGCGAGCGGGTCGAGCGTCGAGAAGGGCGAGTCGCTGAAGGACACGGTGCTGACGCTCAGCGCGCACAAGCCCGACGCGATCGTCCTGCGCACGCCGTGGGCGGGCGCGTCAGAGCTCGTCTGCAAATGGTGCAGCGCGGCGATCGTCAACGCGGGCGACGGCAAGCGCGAGCATCCGACGCAGGCGCTGCTCGACGTGTACACGCTGAAAGGCCGAATCGGCGAGCTCGACGGCTGCTCGATCTGGATCGTCGGCGACGTCGCGCACTCGCGCGTCGCGCGCTCGAACATCGTCGCGTTCCAGCGGATGGGCGCGAACGTGACGGTTGCCGGTCCGCCGACGTTGATCCCGCGGGGGATCGAGGCGCTCGGCTGCGACGTGCGCTACACGCTCGACGAGCTGCCGTCGGCCGACGTCGTGTACGCGCTGCGGATGCAGAACGAGCGGATGAACGAGATGTGGGTGCCGTCGATCCGCGAGTACGCCGCGACCTATCAGGTCAACGGGCGGCGCCTGTCGCCGCGCCAGGTGCTGATGCACCCGGGCCCGGTCAACCGCGGCGTCGAGCTGTCGGGCGAGGTCGTCGACTCGCCGCAGGCCGTGATCACGGCGCAGGTCGAGGCGGGCGTCGTCGTGCGGATGGCCGTGCTGTACGAGCTGCTGTCCGGCGCCGGCGCGCCGCCGAGCGCGCGCACGCGCCCGGCGTCCGTCGAGTCGACCGAGCGCCAGCCCGCGTGATGGCCGCCGAACCGCTCGTGCACGGGCCGCAGCGGCCCGCCGACGCGCTGCTGCGCGACGTGCACGCGCTCGACCCCCGCGCGGCGCTCGACGCGCGCCACGACGTGCGCGTGCGCGACGGCCGGATCGCCGAGCTCGCGCCGCCGGGCACGCTCGCGCTCGACCCCGACGAGGAGCTGGTCGAGGGCCGCGGCCACCATCTGATGCCGGCGTTCTTCGACCCGCACGTGCACATGCGCACGCCCGGGCAGGAGCACAAGGAGGACCTCGAGACGGGCACGCGCGCGGCCGCCGCAGGCGGCTTCGCGGCGGTGCTCGCGATGCCGAACACCGATCCCGTGCTCGACTCGGCGCCGCTGCTTCGCTCGCTGCGCGAGGAGGCCGCGCGCGAGGCGCGTGTGGCGATCGGCTTCCTGCCGGCGATCACGCGCGGCCTCGCCGGCGAGCAGCTGACCGAGATGGCCGAGCTGCGACAGGAGGGCGCGGTCGGCTTCACCGACGACGGGCGGCCGGTTACGAGCGCGGGGATGCTGCGCAAGGCGCTGCAGTACCAGCGTCTGTGTGGCGGCGTGGTCGCGCTGCACGAGGAGGACCCGACGCTCTCGCGCGGCGGCGCGATCCACGAGGGCGCCGTCAGCGCGGCGCTCGGGATCGGCGGCATCCCGACGATCTCCGAGTCGACGATGGTCGCGCGCGACGCCGAGCTGGCCGGCTACGAGGACGCGCGCGTGCACTTCCAGCACCTCAGCTGCGCCGCCTCGGTCGACGCCGTCGCCGCGGCGAAGCAGCGCGGCTGGCGCGTCAGCACGGAGGTCTCGCCGCACCACTTGATCCTGACCGAGGAGGAGGTCCGCGGGATGGACACGCGGATGAAGATGAACCCGCCGCTCGCGACCGAGTCGGACCGTCAGGCGCTGATCGACGGCCTGCGCTCCGGAGCGATCGACTGCGTCGCAACCGACCACGCGCCGCATGCGCGCGAGGAGAAGGAGGTTCCGTTCGAGCAGGCGCCGATGGGCACGACGGGGCTCGAGACGGCGTTCGCGGCGCTGTACACCGGCCTCGTGCTGCCGGGCGTGCTCGAGCTCGCGCTGCTCGTCGAACGGATGACGGCCGGCGCCGAGCTGTTCGAGCTCACCGCGCACCGGATCGCCCCCGACGAGCCGGCGAATCTCGTGCTCGTCGACCTCGACGCCGAGTGGATCGCGGGGGAGCGCGGGTGGGAGAGCCGCTCGGAGAACTGCTGCTTCGCCGGGCGCAAGCTGCGCGGGAGAGTGCTTCTGACGCTCTCGAACGGAGCCGTCGTCTACCGCGAGCGCGCCTTCTCGGTGGTGAGCGTCTGATGGGCCTGCTGCGCCGCGACGGCGCCGCGCTCGTCGTCGTCGACGTGCAGGAGGGGTTCCGCTCCTACGTTTCGTTCGCCGGCGTCGCCGCGTCGTGCGCGAAGCTGCTCGCCGGCGCGCGGATCCTCGGCGTGCCGGCGCTCGTCTCAGAGCAGTACCCGAAAGGGCTCGGCGAGAGCGCTTCGGAGCTCGGGATCGAGGACGAGCGCAAGCTCGAGAAGACCGTCTTCTCGGCCGCCCGCGCCGACGGCTTCGACCTGCACGGCCGCGAGCAGGCGATCGTCTGCGGGATCGAGACACACGTCTGCGTCTCGCAGACCGTCCACGACCTGCTCGATCGCGGCGTCGAGGTCCACGTGCCGGCCGACGCCGTCGGCTCGCGCCACGCGCTCGACTACGAGCGCAGCCTCGAGCGCCTGCAGCGCGCAGGCGCCGTCGTGAGCACCGTCGAGAGCGCGCTGTTCGAGCTGCTCGGCCGCGCCGGCACCCCGGAGTTCAAGGAAGTCCAACGGTTGATCCTGTGAGCGAGCGGCAGGGGGGATACGTCCTGCTCGAGGACGGCGCGCGCTTCGACGGCGAGTGCTGCGGCGCCGATCGGGCGGCCGTCGGCGAGGTCGTCTTCACGACGGGCATGTCCGGCTATCAGGAGTCGATCACCGACCCGTCGTTCGCCGGCCAGCTGATCGCCTTCACATATCCGCACATCGGCAACTACGGCGTCAGCCAAGCCGCGATGGAGTCAGAGCGCCCGTGGGCGCGCGCCGCGATCATGCGCGAGGCGTGCAACCGCGAGGACGCGCCGAGCGCCGAGCGCGGTTGGCTCGACTGGCTGACCGATTGCGGCGTCGCGGCGATCTCCGGCGTCGACACACGCGCGCTCGTGCGCCACATCCGCGACGCCGGCGCGATGCGCGGCGGCGTGTTCGCCGGCGAGACGGCCGAGGCCGACGCGCGCGCGCTGATCGACGCAGAGCCGCCGATGGCCGGTCAGGATCTCGCCGCGGTCGTGACTCCCCGCGAGGTCAGCCGCCACGGCAGCAGCGACGGCCCGCGGATCGCCGTGCTCGACACCGGCATCAAGGCGTCGATGGTGCGCGAGCTCGTCGGGCGCGGCGCGCGCGTGACGCTGCACCCGTGCACGTCGAGCGCCGAGCAGCTGCTCGCCGGCGACCCCGATGCCGTGTTCCTCGCCAACGGTCCCGGCGACCCGGCGGCGCTCGGCTACGTCGTCGAGACGGTCCGCGCGATCGTCGGCGTCAAGCCCGTCTGGGGAATCTGCCTCGGGCACCAGCTGCTGTGCCGCGCGGTCGGCCTGGAGACGTTCAAGCTGCCGTTCGGTCACCGCGGCGCGAACCATCCGGTCAAGGACCTGCAGACGGGCAAGGTCGAGATCACCTCGCAGAACCACGGCTTCGCGGCGGTCGGCCCGGGCGGCGCGCGCACGATCGACGCCGACGAGCCGGTCCGCTGGGAGACCGACTTCGGCGCCGCGGCGCTGTCGCACGTGAACCTCTACGACCGCACCGTCGAGGGCCTCGAGCTGCTCGACGTCGCCGGCGGCACGGTCCAGTACCACCCCGAGGCTGGCCCCGGCCCGCACGACTCGCTGTATCTGTTCGACCGCTTCCTGCGGCGGATCGAGGCGGCGGCCTGAGCGATGCCGCGCCGGAACGACATCCACAAGATCCTGATCCTCGGCTCGGGGCCGATCGTGATCGGGCAGGCCGCCGAGTTCGACTACTCCGGCGTGCAGGCGTGCAAGGTGCTGCGCGAGGAGGGCTACGAGGTCGTGCTCGTCAACTCGAACCCCGCGACGATCATGACCGACCCGGAGTTCGCCGAGGCGACGTACGTCGAGCCGCTGCTGCCCGGACCGGCGACGCAAGTGATCGAGCGCGAGCGCCCCGACGCGCTGCTCGCCACGCTCGGCGGGCAGACCGCGCTCAACTTGTCGAAGGCGCTGCACGACGACGGCACGCTCGAGAGGTACGGCGTCGAGCTGATCGGCGCCAACTACGACGCGATCGCGTGCGCCGAGGACCGCGAGCTGTTCCGCGAGGCGATGGCCGCCGCCGGGCTGCGGATGCCGAAGAGCGCGATCGCGACGAGCCCGCAGCAGGCGCGCGACGCGCTGATCGACGTCGGCCTGCCGTGCGTCGTGCGCCCGGCGTTCACGCTCGGCGGGCGCGGCGGCGGGATCGCGCGCACGCCCGACGAGTTCGAGCGGACCGTCGCCGCCGGGATCGAGGCCTCGCCGATCGGCCAGGTGCTGCTCGACGAGTCGGTGATCGGCTGGGGCGAGTTCGAGCTGGAGGTGATGCGCGACCGCGCCGACAACGTCGTGATCGTCTGCTCGATCGAGAACGTCGACCCGATGGGCGTGCACACCGGCGACTCGGTCACCGTCGCGCCGCAGCAGACGCTGACCGACCGCCTCTACCAGCAGTTGCGCGACCAGGCGATCGCCGTGATTCGCGCCGTCGGCGTCGAGACGGGCGGCTCGAACGTCCAGTTCGCCGTCAACGCCGAGACCGAGGAGATCCTCGTGATCGAGATGAACCCGCGCGTCTCGCGCTCCTCGGCGCTCGCCTCGAAGGCGACCGGCTTCCCGATCGCGAAGATCGCCGCGCGGCTGGCCGTCGGCTACCTGCTGGAGGAGATCGACAACGACATTACCGGCGTCACGCCGGCGTGCTTCGAGCCGACGATCGACTACGTCGTCGTCAAGTGGCCGCGCTTCGCGTTCGAGAAGTTCCCCGGCTCCGATCCGACGCTGACGACGCACATGAAGTCGGTCGGCGAGACGATGGCGATCGGGCGCACGTTCGGCCAGGCGTTCGCGAAGGCGCTGCGCTCGCGCGAGCTCGACAAGACACCCGCGCTCGGCGAGCTCGAGCAGGCCGAGCTGTTCGCGCGCCTGCAGCGCCCCGGCCCCGACCGCTACGAGCTCGTGCTGGAGCTGCTGCGCCGCGGCGCGAGCGTCGAGTCCGTGCACGAGCCGACGCGGATCGACCCGTGGTTCCTGCGCGAGCTGCGCGCGCTCGCACTCGACCCCGACGCGCCGTTCGCCGGCGAGCGCTCGTTCATGTCGGTCGACACGTGCGCCGCCGAGTTCCCGGCGCGCACGCCGTACTACTACTCCGGCTGGGAGCGCGCCGCGCGCAGCGAGATCGATCGCGAGCACGACGACGGCTCGACGCGCGACTCCGTCGTGATCCTCGGCTCCGGGCCGAACCGGATCGGCCAGGGGATCGAGTTCGACTACTGCTGCGTGCACGCCGCGATGACCGTGCGCGATTTGGGGCGCGACGCGGTGATGGTCAACTGCAACCCCGAGACCGTCTCGACCGACTACGACACCTCCGACCGCCTCTATTTCGAGCCGCTGACGCTCGCGCACGTGCTCGCCGTCGTGCGGGCCGAGCAGCCGGAGGGCGTGATCGTGCAGTTCGGCGGCCAGACGCCGCTGAAGCTCGCCGCCGGGCTCGCCGCGGCGGGCGTGCCGCTGCTCGGCACGAGCGTCGATGCGATCGATCTAGCCGAGGATCGCGGTCGCTTCGGCGCGCTGCTCGCCGAGCTCGGCTACAAAGCGCCGCCGTACGCGACCGCGCGCTCGGTCGCCGATGCGCTCGACCGCGGCGAGCAGGTCGGCTACCCGCTGCTCGTGCGGCCTTCCTACGTGCTCGGCGGTCGCGCGATGGAGATCGTCTACTCGCGCGACGGCCTCGCCGACTACCTCCAACGTGAGGTCGCCGTCGTGACGCACGACGAATCCCGGCGGGGGAGCTCGGAGGGCTCCTCATCGATCTTCCTCGACAGGTTTCTCGAGAACGCGACCGAGGTCGATGTCGACGCGCTGTGCGACGGCCGCGAGACGTGGATCGGCGGGATCATGCAGCACGTCGAGGAGGCCGGCATCCACTCCGGCGACAGCGCCTGCGTGCTGCCGCCGCACTCGCTTGGCGAGGAGATGCTCGAGCAGATCCGCGCCGCGACACGCGAGCTCGCGCTGGCGATCGGTGTCGTCGGCCTGCTCAACGTCCAGTACGCCGTGCACGCCGGCGAGCTGTACGTGATCGAGGCCAACCCGCGCGCCTCGCGGACGGTCCCGTTCGTATCAAAGGCCGTCGGTCTGCCGCTCGCGAAGCTCGCCTGTCGGATCATGCTCGGCGAGTCGATCGCAGGGCTCGAGTTGCCACGCGAGCGCGAAGGGCTCGGCTTCGGCGATCACATCTCCGTCAAGGAGGCCGTGCTGCCGTTCGATCGCTTCGAGGGCTCCGACGCGCTGCTCGGGCCCGAGATGCGCTCGACCGGCGAGGTGATGGGGATCGCGCGCGACTTTCCGACGGCGTTCGCCAAGGCGCAGGCGGCCGCCGGCGTGCCGCTGCCAAGCGAGGGCACGGTCTTCATCACGGTGACCGACTCCGACAAGTCCGGCGCGTTCGGCGTCGCGCAGATCCTCCACGACAACGGCTTTCAGATCGTCGCCACGCGCGGCACCGCCGAAGCGATCGAGCGGATGGGCGTGCCGGCGCAGCGGATCAACAAGATCGGCGAGGGCTCGCCGCACGTGCTCGACTGGATCGAGCGCGGCGACGTCGACCTCGTGATCAACACTCCGACCGGCGTCGGCGCGCGGACCGACGGCTATGAGATCCGCCGCGCGGCCGTGCGCCACGGGATCCCCTGCCTGACGACGCTCGCCGCCGGCGGCTCGGCGGCGCGCGCGATCGCCAGCGCCCGGCGCGAGGGCGAGCCGGCGGTGCTGTGCCTGCAGGAGCTGCACGGGGTCCGCGCGACGTGAGCGACTGGGGCGCGGCGCCGGCGCCGCTCGAGCGTCGTCTGCTGACCGTCCTCGGCGTCGAGGCGCTCGGCGCCTACCGCGTGCTGCGCGTCGCCGACGTCGAGACGCCCGAGCCACGACCGGGCCAGTTCGCGATGATCGCCGCCGCCAAGCGCTGGGGCGGGGGAGCCGACGAGCGGCCCTACCTGGCGCGCGCGTTCTCGATCGCGCGTCGGCGCGTCGGCGAGACGCACTTCCTGCTCGAGGACGTCGGGCCGGGCACGAAGCGGCTGTGCGAGCTCGACGAGGGCGATGGGCTGTGGGCGCTCGGCCCGCTCGGCAACGGCTTCCGACCGCCCGGCGCACGCCGGCGCGCGATCCTCGTCGGCGGTGGCGTCGGCGTCGCGCCGCTCGCGATCCTGCAGGACGCGCTCGCGGCCGAGGCCGCGGTCGACGTGACCGTGCTGCTCGGCTTTCGCGACGCCGCACGCGCCGAAGGCGCGGCGCTGTTGCACGGCGCGCGCATCGCGACCGACGACGGCTCGGTCGGCCATCGCGGCCTGCTGACCGAGCTGCTCTCGAAGGAGCTCTACGCCGACGCGCGCGCCGAGGTCTACGCGTGCGGGCCCGCGCCGATGCTCGAGGCCGTGCGCGCGATGTGCGCGACGCGCGACGTGCCCGCGCAGCTTGCGTTGGAGGCGGGCATGGCATGTGGCTTTGGCGCGTGCTTCGGCTGCGTCGTGCCGATGCGCGGCGGCGGCTATCTGCGCGTGTGCGTCGACGGCCCCGTGATCGACGCCGCCGAGCTCGAACGCGTCGACGAGCACGCCGGGGCGCCCGCGTGAGCCGAGCGCCGAAGCGCAAGCCGCGGGCGACGGCGTGACCGGCGCGCCCGAGGCGCAGGCCGCGAGCGGCGGCATCGAGTTCTGCGGCTTGCGCCTGGCGCACCGCGTGATCAACGGCTCGGGCACGTTCGACGCGATCGCCGCGCGACGCGCGTTCGGCGCCGCGCTGATCGAGCGCTTCCCGTTCGCCGCTTACGTCTCGAAGACGATCACGCTGCAACCGCGCCGCGGCAACCCGCCGCCGCGGCTATGGGAGGCTCCCGCAGGGCTGATCAACTCGATCGGCCTGCCGAACAAGGGTCTCGACGGCTACCTCGCCGAAGACCTGCCGCTGCTGGCCGAGCTGCCGGCGCCGCTGATCACGAACGTGATGGGCGCGACCGGCGAGGAGCTCGCGACGCTCGTCGCCGCGTGCGACGAGCGCCCGGAGATCGCCGCGATCGAGCTGAACGTATCGTGCCCGAACGTCAAGACCGGCCTCGACATCGGCGCCGACCCGCGCCAGCTCGAGGACGTCGTGCGCGCTTGTCGCGCGAGCGCCGCGAAGCCGTTGATCGTCAAGCTGACGCCGAACACGGCCGACGTCGCCGCCTGCGCGCAGGCCGCCGAGGCGGCTGGCGCCGACGCCGTCTCGCTGATCAACACGCTGCGCGCGACGGCGCTCGCGCCGGACGGCGGCGCGTGGCTCGGCGGCGGCGACGGTGGCCTGTCTGGGCCCGCGATCCGCCCGGTGGCGCTCGCGCAGGTGGCCGCCGTAGCGCGCCGTGTCGGCGTTCCGGTGATCGGCATGGGCGGCGTGCAGAACGCGGCGCACGCACGCGAGCTGCTCGACGTCGGCGCGACGCTCGTCGCCGTCGGCAGCGAGAGCTTTCGTGACCCGCTGGCCGCGGCGCGCGTCGCCGAGGGCCTTTCGCAGGCCGCTTGAGGCGAACTTCGCGGGAGCGCTCGGACGCCGCTCGGCGGACGCGCGCGAAGGCCGTTTCCGCAACGTCCGAACGTTTCCGCTCGCACGCGCGCAGCGCGGAAAACCCTTGTAGAAACGCGCCGCGACCGTCCAGCAGGCTCGACACGCCTGCACCTCAACTTGAGGTCCAGCTGAATTCGGCGAGTTTGTCTTGATCGCCTGCTGCGGGCGTGTAGACTCGCCGCCCATGGCGACGGCGACCGGCACGACGTCCCCCAATACCTCCATGGCTCCAGAGCGATCCCTCAACCAGCGAATGGACGCGCTCGCGAGGGCCAACCAGATCAGAATCAAGCGCGCTCAGCTGAAGCGCGACCTCAAGTCCGGGCGCCTGTCGATCCACTCGCTGCTGCTCGAACCGCCCGAGTACGTCGAGACGGCGAAGGTCTTCGACATGCTGCTCGCCGTCCCCAAGTACGGGCGCGTGAAGGTCAACAAGATCCTCGCGCACTGCCGCATCGCGCCGAGCAAGACGATCGGCGGGCTCTCCGAGCGCCAGCGTTCAGAGCTGGTCTCGCTCCTCCACAGGTAGACCGCCGCTTCCACCGGTCGCGAGACTAGGGTTGCGCGCCGTGGCTCGCGTGTTCGTCATCACAGGTCCGTCGGGCGTCGGGAAGGGGACGTTGATCCGCGGCCTGATGGAGCGCCACCCCGAGCTCGAGCTGTCCGTCTCGGCGACGACGCGCGCGCCGCGGCCGGGGGAGCGCGACGGCGTCGAGTACCACTTCCTGAAGCCCGACGAATTCGACCGCCGGGTCGCGGAGAACGATTTCGTCGAGCACGCCGACTACGCCGGGCGACGCTACGGCACGCTGCGCTCCGAGCTGGAGGAGCGCGTGCGCGCGGGCAGGCCGGTCGTGCTCGAGATCGAGGTCCAGGGCGCGCGCCAGGTGCGCGCGGCGATGCCCGAGGCCGTGCAGGTGTTCATCGCGCCGCCGTCGCTCGACGCGCTGCGCACGCGTCTCGTCGGCCGCGGCACCGACGACGCCGCCGAGGTCGAGCGGCGCCTACGCGTCGCCGAGCAGGAGCTCGCGGCGCAGCCCGAGTTCGGCCACGTCGTCGTCAACGACCGGCTCGACGACGCGCTGCGGCGGCTGACCGAGATCGTCGCCGGCGAGCTCGACTGAGACACTCCGCGGCGCGCCGGCGCCCGGGCGCGCGGCGGCGGCCCACTACACTGCAAGGCCCACGACGAAAGGCACTCGCCCGTGATCAGCCCCCGCATCGACCGCCTGCTCGACAACGTCGACTCGAACTACGCGAGCGTCGTCGTCTCCGCAAAGCGCGCGCGTCAGATCAACAGCTACTACCACAACCTCGGTGAGGGGACGTTCGACGAGTTCCCGCCGCCGATGATCGAAACCGGCTCGAAAAACTACCTCACCATTGCCTTGGAGGAGGTAGCCGCGGGAAAGATCAAGTACCACTACCGCTGAGGCGCGGGCAGCGCGACCGCAAGCGCCTGGCCAGGCCTTGCCAGCGGTCGCGACTAGCTCTACAACGTAGTAATGGCGCGCATCCTGTTGGGTGTCAGCGGCGGCATCGCCGCGTATAAGGCGCTCGAGCTCGTGCGGCTGGCGACCGGCGCGGGGCACGCGGTACGCGTCGTGCAGACGCCAAGCAGCCGGCGCTTCGTCGGCGAGGCGTCCTTTGCGGCGCTGAGCGGCGCGCCGGTGCTCGTCAGCGAGTTCGAGCGCGATCCGATGCGCGGCGCGTTCCCCGGCGATCCGCCTCCGGCGCACGAGCCGCTCAGCCACCTGGAGCTCGTCGCGAACGCCGATCTCTACGTGATCGCGCCGGCGTCGGCGAACACGATCGCGAAGCTCGCGACCGGCGCCGCCTCCGACCTGCTGAGCAGCTGCGCGCTCGCGGCCGCCTGCCCAGTGCTCGTCGCGCCGGCGATGAACAACCGTATGTATGAGCACGCCGCGACGCGCGCGAACGTTGCGACGCTGCGCGAGCGCGGCGTCGGCATCGTCGATCCCGGCGCTGGGCGGCTCGCGTCGAAGGGCGAGGAGGGCGTCGGGCGCCTCGCCGAGCCGTCGGCGCTGCTCGCTGCGTGCGAGCGGGTGATCGCCGACCGTGTCGCCGATCGCGACAGCGCGCCGTCGCCGCATCGACCGGACCAGAACGGCGCCGCTCGGTCGGCGAGCGGCGACTGGAGCGGCCTGCGTGTGCTCGTCACCGCCGGCGGCACGCGCGAGCCGGTCGACAGCGTGCGCTTCCTCGGCAACAGCTCCTCCGGGCGGATGGGCCTCGCGCTCGCCGACGCCGCCGCCGCACGCGGCGCACGGGTCATGCTCGTGGCCGCCAACGTCGCGCTGCCCAGTGACTCAGCGATCGTGCGCCGCGACGTTGCAACAGCCGCCGAGCTCGAGCGCGCGTGCCACGAGGAGTTCCCCGACTGCGACGTCCTGCTGATGGCCGCGGCGGTCGCCGACTTTCGACCGGTCGCGCCGCGCGCGGACAAGATCAAGAAGTCCGAGCTCGCCGACGCCGGCGACGCGGGGATCTCGCTCCAGCTCGAGCCGACGACCGACGTGCTCGCGGCGCTCGCCGCCGAACGCCGCGCGCGGCAGACGCTCGTCGGCTTTGCCGCCGAGCACGGCGAGCGCGCGGTCGAGCTGGCGCGCGCGAAGCTGGCCGCGAAGGGGCTCGACGCGATCGTCGTCAACGACATCTCGCGCGAGGACATCGGCTTCGACGTCGACGCCAACGAGGTCACGATCCTGACGGCCAACGGCGCCGGCGGCGCCGTCGAGGTCGGGCGCGCGGCGAAGGCGCAGGTGGCCGAGGCGATCCTCGACGTGATCGAGGGGCTGCGCGCGTAGCCCCGTCCGTCAGCCGACGCCCGCGCCGCGAGCGAGCCGCCGGGGATCGCTGCCGGCATCGTTAAAATGACGCGCTCATGGAGAGCGTCTACGAGCTCTATCAGCGTGGCTGCGACCTGCTCGACCACGGCGACTATCAGGCCGCGATCGTGCCGCTGAGCAGGGCGCGCGACCTCGAGCCGGAGAAGGCCTCGATCCGCGAGACGCTCGGGCGCGCGCTGTTCCACGCGCAGCACTACGAAGGAGCGGCGGCCGAGTTCGAGGCGGTCGCGCAGAACACGCCGACGAACGACTACGCGCTGTTCTGCCTGGGCCGCTCGATGCAGCTGCTCGGCCGTCATCGCGAGGCCTGCCAGCCGCTCGCGCTGGCCTGCTCGCTGCGTCCCGAGCGCGACGATTATCGCGTCTATCGCGACCGCGCGCGACGCGACGCGACGCGCTCCTGAGCGCCGCTGAGCGTCGCCCCGAGATCGCTCCGGCGCTGGGGCGTCGTGCACGGAGCCATGCTCCGCATGTACGGGCCGATGCTATCCTCGAACGACAGCTTTCGACCGGCGTGCAGACGTCGGTAGCAGGACCGAAAGTGGGCGCCCGCCCGCTTTTTTTATTGTTAGGAGCAAGTTGGTGACACCGATTCAGGCGGATATCGAAAGGCGTCTTGCGACGAGCGAGCCAGATGTCGACGTGCTGCTCGCCGAGGTTCTCGGCGGCCGCTCGCTGCGCGTGTTCATCGACCATCCCGACGGCGTCACGCTCGAGCTCTGCGAGCGCGTCACGCTGCAGCTGAATGACCTGCGCGAGCGCTACTCGCTCGAGGTCTCCTCACCCGGCTCAGAGCGCCCGCTGACCAAGCCCGTCCACTTCCGCCGCTTCGTCGGCCGGCGCGCGCGCGTGCGCATGCGCCACCCGCGCTCGACCCAGCCATCCGGGCCATGCGCCCCTGTCGAGGGCGAGCGGCGTCCGGGCGCCGCGCGGACCGTCAAGAGCTTCACGGGCGAGCTCGTCGGCGCCTCCGAGGAGGAGGTCACGCTGGCGGCCGACGGCGGCGTAATCGCGATCCCGTACTCGGAGATCCGCCGATCCAATCTCGTCGAGGAGTAGAGGCCATGTCACGCGAAATTCTCGAGGCAATGCACGCGCTCGCGCGTGAGAAGGGGATCGAGCCGGAGAAGCTGATGGTCGCCCTGGAGGACGCGCTGCTCTCGGCCTACAAGAAGCAGCCCGGCTCGGCCAAGTACGCGCGCGTGGAGATGGACCGCGAGACGGCCGACTTCCGCGTGATCGAACTGATCATCCCCGAGCGCCTGGAGGCGCACCTGATCGTCGAGACGATCGACGAGGAAACGACCGTCGACCCCGAGACGGGCGAGATGCGCGAACCGGAGGAACCGGAAATCGACCCGGCGAAGTTCGCCGAATACCGCGATCAGATCGACGAACGCGACGTCACGCCCGACGACTTCGGGCGGATCGCCGCGCAGACCGCCAAGCAGGTGATCCTGCAGCGGATCCGCGAGGCCGAGCGCGACATGATGTACGAGGAGTACCGCGATCGCGTCGGCGAGCTGATCACCGGCATCGTGCAGCAGTCGGACTCGCGCTACACGCTCGTCCAGCTGCGCGAACGCGTCGAGGCGCTGCTGCCGAAGTCCGAGCAGGTCGACGGCGAGCGCTACGACCACTCGCAGCGGATCAAGGCCGTGATCAAGGAGGTCTCGCCCTCGACGAAGGGTCCCGCGATCATCGTCTCGCGCCGCGACCCCGAGCTGATCAAGAAGCTGTTCGAGCTCGAGGTCCCGGAGATCGCCGACGGGCTCGTCGAGATCGCCAACGTCGCGCGCGAGCCCGGTTACCGCTCGAAGATCGCCGTCGTCTCGCACACCGACGGCGTCGACCCGGTCGGCGCCTGCGTCGGCCCGCGCGGCTCGCGCGTGCGGATGGTCGTCTCCGAGCTGCGCGGCGAGAAGATCGACATCATCCCGTTCAACGACGAGCCGGCGCGGTTCGTCGCCAAGGCGCTCTCGCCGGCGCGCGTGCGCGAGGTGCTCGTCGACGACGTCGCCAAGCAGGCGACCGTGATCGTCCCCGACGACCAGCTCTCGCTCGCGATCGGCCGCGAGGGGCAGAACGCGCGCCTCGCCGCGCGGCTGACCGGTTGGCGCGTCGACATCCGCTCGGAGACCGAGTTCGCCGCCGAGGAGGCCGAGCACGGCTACGAGGAGGAGGAGGTGCAGGGACGCTGCGCCGCGATTCTCTCCAACGGCCGTCGCTGCCCCAACGCCGCGCTGCCCGGCTCGCGCTACTGCGGGATCGAGAGCCACCAGGCGCTCGCGAACATCGACGGCGACAACGTCGCCGACCTGACGCCCGCCGCCGGCGGCGCGAACGGCGCGCCGACCGAGCCGGCCGCCGAGGAGCAGACGACATAGGCGCGCACGTGCCCCGGCGCCGCTGCGTCGGTTGCGGGCGGATCGCGCCGAAGTCTGAGCTGCTGCGGATCGCGGCCGTCGCCGACGGCGAGGGACGACGCGCCCGCGCGGTGATCGACACGCTCGCGCGGATGCCCGGACGCGGCGCCTATCTGTGCCGCACTGCCGCGCGCGGTGGCGGGCCGTCGCGTCCCGACGAGCAGTGCCTCGCCCGCGCGCTCAGGCGCCGTGCGATCGCCCGCGCGCTGCGCCGGCCGGTCGCGGGGGATTTGATACCAGCCGACGGCAAGCTCGTAGAATCGTTGAGTCGATGAGCAAGAAGCGCGTACACGAAATCGCCAAGGAGCACGGCCTCTCGAGCAAGGAACTGCTGGAGCGGCTGCACGCCGCCGGTGTCGAGGCGAAGGCCGCCGCCTCCTCGGTCGAGGAGGCCGTCGCGCTGAAGGCGCTCGGCGACGGCGCCTCGGCGCCCGCCGCCGCCAACGGAGCAGCGGCGAGCGCGCCGAACGGCGCCGCCGCGACGACCGCGCCGCCGCCGGCGCCCGGCGCTTCCAAGCTGAGCGCGCTCGAGGGCGCAAAGCCTGCGAGCGCGAGCGCTCCGCCGGCCGCCGCGTCGCCTTCGGCGCAGGCCGCCCCCGCCGCGACCGCCGCCGCTCCGCCGACGGCGCCCGCCACGCCGGCCCCGGCCGCGGGCGCTCCCGCCGGCACGCCGAGCACGCCGACCGGCACGACACCCGCGGCGTCGGCGTCGGCGGCCGAGCGCGTGCGTCCGACGCGCGACTCACGCACCGGCGAGCGTACGCCCGGCGGCGTCGGGCCTGGCGGTCGCCGGCGCGTCGTGATCGACTCGCAAGCCTCGCGCCGCCAACAGGGCGGCCCCGCCAACCAGCCCCAGCGCCGCCCGCGCCGCGGACGGCGCCGTCGTGGCACGTACGACGAGACGATCGCGCCGATCGACACCGCCGCGCTCGAGGCGACCGACGAGATCCGCGTCAACTCGGGCTCGACCGTCAAGGACGTCGCCGAGTACCTCGGCGTGCCGGTGCCCGAGATCATCAAGAAGCTGATGACGCTCGGCGAGATGGCGACGCTCACGCAGACGCTGTCCGACGAGGCGATCCAGGTGCTCGCCGACGAGTTCGAAAAGAAGATCGAGATGGTCCACGCCGCCGACGACGTCGAGGTCGAGCCGACGTTCGAGGACGCCGAGGAGGACCTCGTCGAACGCCCGCCGGTCGTCACGATCATGGGGCACGTCGATCACGGCAAGACCTCGCTGCTCGACGCGATCCGCACGACCGAGGTCGCGGCTGGCGAGGCCGGCGGGATCACGCAGCACATCGGCGCCTACCAGGTGCACCACGGCGAGAAGGTGATCACGTTCCTCGACACGCCCGGCCACGAGGCGTTCACCGCGATGCGCGCGCGCGGCGCGAGCGTCACCGACCTCGCCGTGATCGTCGTCGCCGCCGACGACGGCGTCAAGCCGCAGACCGAGGAGGCGATCGACCACGCGCGCGCCGCCGAGGTGCCGATCATCGTCGCCGTCAACAAGATCGACAAGGAGGGCGCGCAGCCCGAGCGCGTGCGGACCGAGATGACCCAGCACGGCCTGCAGCCGGCCGAGTGGGGCGGTGAGATCGAGTTCGTCGACGTCAGCGCGAAGACCCACCAGGGGCTCGACGGCCTGCTCGACACGATCCAGGTCGTGACCGATCTGGAGGAGCTGAGGGCGAACAGCAAGGCCGAAGCGTCAGGCACGGTGATCGAGTCCAAGCTCGACCCCGGCCGCGGGCCGGTCGTGACCGTGCTGATCCAGCGCGGCACGCTGCGCGTCGGCGACGCGCTCGTCGCGGGCGCCCACTTCGGGCGCGTGCGCGCGATGCACGACTTCATCGGGACGAAGATGAAGCGCGCCACGCCGGGGCAGCCGGTCGAGGTGCTCGGCTTCGACGGCGTCCCCGAGGCCGGCGAGATCGTCCGCGTCGTCGAGCACGAGCGGCGCGCGCGCCAGCTCGCCGGCGAGCGCGCGAACCGGCTGAAGACCGAGGCGCTCGCGCGCCGCTCCGGGCGCAAGGTCTCGCTCGAGGACGTCTTCAAGCTCGCGCAGGCCGGCGCCGTCAAGGAGCTCAGCCTCGTCGTCAAGGCCGACGTCGCCGGCTCGCTCGAGGCGCTCGAGGACGAGATCGCGAAGCTGCCGCAGCAGGAGGTCGCGGTCAACATCATCCACCGCGGCGTCGGCGGCATCAACGAGTCCGACGTGATGCTCGCGGCCGCCTCCGACGGCGTGATCCTCGCGTTCAACGTGCGCCCGGTCGGCGACGCGCGGCAGATCGCCGAGCGCGAGGGCGTCGAGATCCGCTCCTACGCCGTGATCTACCGCGCGATCGACGAGCTGCGCGCGGCGATGCAGGGGATGCTCGAGCCCGCCGAGGTCGAGACGACGCTCGGCCAGGCCGAGGTCCGCCAGCTGTTTCGCGCCTCGAAAATCGGCACGATCGCGGGCTCGTTCGTCACCGAGGGGAAGGTCACGCGCGGCGCGAAAGTGCGCGTCGTGCGTGACGGCACGGTGATCTACGACACGACCGTCGAGAGCCTGCGGCGCTTCAACGACGACGTACGCGAGGTCACCGGTGGCTTCGAGTGCGGCATCGTGCTCGCCAACTTCCAGGACCTGCGCGAGGGCGACGTGCTCGAGACCTATGAGACGCGCCTGCAGGAACGCGAGCTCTCCGCCTGAGAGAAACCGCTCAGCGCTTTCGCACACGGAGGTCGTCAGTAGGATGAGTTCAGGACGGATGCGTCGAATAGACGAGTCGATTCGCCACGTCATCGGCGACGCCGTTGCAGGTGAGCTGAAGGACCCGCGAGTGGGATTCGTAACCGTGACCGATGTGAGAACGAGCGCCGACCTGAGCCATGCCCGCGTGTACGTGAGCGTGCTCGGCGAGCACGGCGGACCGTCGCGAGAGGAGCAGCGCACGGCGAGCCTCGAAGGGCTGCGCAGCGCGCACGGATACCTCCAGGCGAGGCTCGCCTCCGAGCTGCGGATGAAGCGCACGCCGACGCTCGAGTTCGCCTACGACGACACGACCGACCGCGCGCTGCGCGTCGAGCAGATCCTCGACGAGATCGGTCCGTCGTGAGCGTCGTCGACGGCGCGGTCGACACGCGCGAGCTGGTCATCGAGCGCCTGCGCGAGGACTCGCGCTTTGCGCTCGCCTCGCACGAGCACCCCGACGGCGACGCGCTCGGCTCGCTCGTCGCGATGCAGGAGCTCTTGCGCGCGCTCGGCAAGGACTCGGTCATGTACGTCTCGCCCGATGACCTGCCGCTGCCCTCCGAGTACAGCGTGTTCCTGCTCGACGGCGCGATCCACGAGCCGCCGAGCGACATCGCCGAGCGCACCGTCGTGTTTCTCGACTGCGGCAACATCGACCGCAACTCGGCCGCCGTGTTGCGCGACGGAGCGCACCTCTTGAATGTCGACCACCACCACGACAACACGCGCTTCGGCACGCTCAACCACGTCGTCCCCGGCGCCTCGTGCACGGCCGAGATCGTTTGGGACCTGATGCACGGGCTCGCGCTCGCGCCGTCGCTCGTCGCGGCCGAGGCTATGTATGTCGGCCTGATCACCGACACCGGTCGCTTCATGTACGAGAACACCGGCCCGCGCGCGCACCTGATGGCCGCCGAGCTGATCGAAGCCGGCGTCGACGTCGCCGAGATCTACCGGCGCCTGTACGAGGGTGTGCCGGTGCAGAAGCTCACGTTGACGGCGCTCGCGCTCGGCCAGATCCAGCGCTTCGACGGCGGCAAGCTGACGCTCGCCGCGCTCAGCGCCGATGACTTCGCGCGCAGCGACGCCGAGGAGCACTACTCCGAGGGCATCGTCGATCAGCTCCGAGCCGTGCGCGGCACGAAGGTCGCCGCGTTCATCCGCGAGCTGACCGGCGAGCGCCGCGGCCAGCGCAAAGTCTCGCTGCGCGCGAGCGACGACGACGTCGACGTCTCGGTGATCGCGCGCGCGCAGGGCGGAGGCGGCCACCGTCGCGCCGCCGGCTTCTCGACGACGCTCGAGCTCGACGAGCTGATCGCGTTCCTGCGACCGGCCGTCGCCGCGCAGCTGCACGCCACCGACGGGCACGCGACGGCGACGCTCGCCTGAGCGCGCCGGCTCGCGAGACGTCCGCCGATGAGCCCGGACGGCGTGCTGCTGATCGACAAGCCGCGCGGGCTCACCTCGCACGACGTCGTCGCGCGCGTGCGCCGCGCGCTTGGCGGCGTTCGCACCGGACACGCCGGCACGCTCGACCCGTTCGCGAGCGGCCTGCTGCTCGTGCTCGTCGGGCGTGCGACGAAGGTGCAGAGCCGCCTGATGGCGCTGCCGAAGGCGTATGAGACCGTCGCGCAGCTCGGCGCCCGATCGAGCACCGGCGACCCCGAGGGCGAGGTCGAGCGCACCGGTCGTCTGCCGCGCGATCCGCCGCCGCTGCCGACCGGCGAGTTGCGCCAGCGCCCGCCGGTCTACTCGGCCGTCAAGGTCGGCGGCGAGCGCGCCTACAAGCGTGCGCGCCGCGGCGAGCGTCCGACGATGCCCGAGCGGATCGTCACCGTCACGCGCTTCGACCAGACCTGGCGCGAGCCAGACCCCGAGCTGCCGGGCCTCGAACGCGCGGGCTACGCGATCGAGTGCGGCTCGGGCACGTACGTACGCTCGCTGATCGCCGACCTCGGCGACGCCTACTGCCTGGAGCTGCGTCGCACGGCGATCGGGCCGTTCTCCGTGAGCGACGCCGTCGCGCCGCCGTCGCGCGACTCCGATTGGGAGGACGCGCCGCTGATCGAGCTCGCGCACGCGCTCGCAATGCTCCCCGGCGAACGCGGCGACTAGGCTTTGCGGCTGTGAAGGTCACGCGCCTGCCCGACGTCGAGCGCAGAGACGGGCGCAGCGTGGCGGTCGGGACGTTCGACGGCGTCCATCTCGGCCATCGCGAGGTGATCGCCGGCGCCGACACCGTGCTCACGTTCGACCCGCACCCGGTCTCCGTCGTCGCGCCGCAGCACACGCCGAAGCTGCTGACGACGCCGGCGCGCAAGGCCGAGCTGATCGCGTCGCTCGGCGTGCGCGAGATGGTCGTTATCCCATTCGACGCCCAGTTCGCCAAGCGCAGCGCCGACGAGTTCGTCGACGGCGTGCTCGTCGCGGCGCTCGGCGCCGCGACGGTCGCGATCGGCGAGAACTTTCGCTTCGGCCACAAGGCGCAAGGCGACCCGCGCCTGCTCGCCGCCGACGAGCGCTTCGCGACGACCGTTCACCCGCTGCTCGAGGTCGACGGCGAGATCGTCTCCTCGAGCCACATCCGCGGGCTCGTGCTCGCCGGCGAGCTCGCGCACGCCAGCCGCCTGCTCGGTGCGCGCTTCCAGTTGTGCGGCGAAGTCGTTCACGGCGATCGGCGCGGCCGCGAGCTCGGCTTCCCGACGGCGAACCTGATACCCAACGACGAGTACGCCTGTCCGGGCCACGGCGTCTACGCGGCGCTCGCCTCCGGCTTGGCGGGCGGCGATCGCGCGGCGGCCGTCAGCATCGGCGTGCGCCCGACGTTCAACACCGGCCGCGCCGAGCTGATCGAGGCGTATCTGCTCGACTTCGACGGCGAGTTGTACGGGCAGACGCTGTGCCTCGAGTTCATCGCGCGCCTGCGCGGCGAGCGCCGCTTCGACAGCGCCGACGCGCTCGTCGAGCAGATGCGGCGCGACGTGCTGCGCACGCGCGAGCTGGTCGCGGGCGCGAGCTGAGCGTCTGCTACCGTTTTCGGCCGTCCATGACAGCGATAACCACAGAGCGCAAGCGCGAGATCGCGACGCAGTTCGGCGCGAGCGAGAAGGACACCGGATCGACTCAGGTCCAGGTCGCACTGCTGACCGAGCGCATCAACCACCTGACTGAGCACCTGCGCTCGCAGAGCAAAGATCACCACTCGCGCCGCGGCCTGCTGATGCTCGTCGGGCGCCGCCGTCGCTTCCTCGACTACCTGCAGCGCACCGACCTCGACGGCTACCGGGCGCTGATCAAAGAGCTCGGGCTGCGTAAGTAGGAGGGCCGATGACCTGCGTGCACCGGCGTCCTCGGTCGCTCGTGTGCTGGCCGATCGGCGATCCCGTCGATCGACGATCGGTGCACCACGCTCCCTGCGTCCTTGGTGCACTTGATCCTCGACCCTCCTACGGGGTCTCGTGACTGTCATTTCTCCCGGCGCGCCCGCGCCCGCGTTCAAGCTCGCTCGCGAGGACGGCGGCGAGTTCACGAACGATGATCTGAGCGGCCAGGCGTCGGTCTTCGTCTTCTATCCGTTCGCCTTCAGCCCCGTCTGCACCGACCAGCTGCAGCTGTATGAGAGCGCGCTGGGCGAGCTTGCCGAGCGAGGAGTGACGATGTACGGCGTCTCTTGCGACTCGACCTGGACGCAGAAAGCTTTCAAGGAGAAGCTCGGCGTCTCGATCGAGCAGCTCTCGGACTTCGAGCCGAAGGGCGCGGCGTGCGCCGCCTTCGGCGTCCTCCATCCCGGCGGCTTTCCCGAGCGCGCGCTCGTGATCCTCGACGCCGACGGCGTCGTGCGCTGGAGCCATCAGGCCGCCTCTCCCGGCGAGCTGCCGGCGCTGAAGCTGCTGCGCGAGGGCGTCGAGTCCTCCCTCGCCGTTCGCTAAGCTCGGTCCGTTCGGAATCGAAAAAGAAAACGGACCGCCGACCGACGGGCGGAACAGGAAGGCAGTGAATATGAGCAGTGATGGGGTTACCACGGTTTCCGTGGAGATCGCCGGCAGCGAGATCTCGTTCGAGACCGGCAGGATGGCCAAGCAGGCCTCCGGAGCCGTCGTCGTCAGGCAGGGCGACACGATGGTCCTTGCGACCGCCGTCGCCGGCAGCCTGCGCGACGTGGACTTTCTTCCCTTGACGGTCGACGTCGAGGAGCGCATGTACGCAGCCGGCAAAATCCCCGGCTCGTTCTTCAAGCGCGAGGGCCGCCCGGGCGAGAAGGGCACGCTGACCGCGCGCATGATCGACCGCCCGATCCGCCCGCTGTTCCCGAAGGAATGGCGCTACGACACGCAGCTCGTCGCGATCCCGCTCTCGATCGACCACGAGCATCCGTACGACATCCTCGCGATGAACGGCGCGTCCGCCGCGTTGATGATCTCCGACATCCCGCTGCCGACGCCCGTCGGCGCCGTGCGGATCGGCAAGGTCGACGGCAACTTCGTCGTCAACCCGAACGAGCCCGACCTCTTGGCGGACGCCGAGGACGCCTCGGACCTCGACCTGATCGTCGCCGGCACCGAGGAGGCGATCCTGATGGTCGAGGCCGGCGCCAACGAGATCCCCGAGGCGGAGATCCTCGACGCGCTCGACATCGCGCACGCCGAGATCAAGAAGCTCTGCGCGTTGCAACGCGACCTCGCCGCGAAAGTCGGCAAGGAGAAGAAAGTGTTCGAGGCGATCGCCGTCGATCGGGCGCTGCTCGAGCAGATCCGCGCCTCGCACGGCAAGGCGCTCGACGATGCCACGCAGGTCGAGGACAAGCTCCAGCGCCAGGACGCGACGAAGGCCGTCGAGCAGGCGATCATCGAGCGGTACGGCCCGTCGGCTCCCGAGGGTGCCTCCGAGGATCAGCTGATCGCCGTCAAGCAGCAGCGCGCCGCGGCGCAGCTCGCGTTCGACAAGCTCGAGAAGTCGATCATCCGCGAGCGCATCGCGGTCGACAAGAAGCGCCCCGACGGTCGCTCGGAGAACGAGATCCGCGACATCGCGATCGAAGTCGGCGTGACGCCGCGCACGCATGGCTCGGCGCTGTTCACGCGCGGGCAGACGCAGGCGCTGAGCGTCGTCGCGATGGGCACTCTGAAGGAGGAGATGCGCATCGACACGCTCGGCCTCGAGACGAAAAAGTACTACTGGCACCATTACAACTTCCCGCCGTTCTCCGTCGGCGAGGCGGGCCGGATGGGCGGCGTCAAGCGACGCGACATCGGTCACGGCGCGCTCGCCGAGCGCGCGCTGGCGCCGATGGTGCCCTCGATCGAGGAGTTCCCGTACTCGATCCGCGTCGTCTCGGACATCCTCGAGTCCAACGGCTCCTCCTCGATGGCCTCCGTCTGCGGCTCCTCGCTGTCGCTGATGGACGCGGGCGTGCCGATCAAGCGCCCCGTCGCCGGCATCGCGATGGGCCTGATCAAAGAGGGCGAGGACTACATCGTCCTGACCGACATCGCCGGCGTCGAGGACCACCTCGGCGACATGGACTTCAAGGTCGCCGGCACCGAGCGCGGGATCACGGCGCTGCAGATGGACATCAAGATCACGGGCGTCACGTTCGAGATCCTGCGCGACGCGCTCGCCCAGGCGAAAGAGGCACGCACGTTCATCCTTCAGAAGATGGCCGACGTGATCCAGACGCCGCGCGAGCAGCTCTCGCAGTTCGCGCCGCGAATCCAGACGATCCAGATCGACCCCTCGCAGATCGGTCTGCTGATCGGCAAGGGCGGCGAAACGATCAGAGGCCTCGCCGACGAGTTCGAATCGCAGATCGATGTCAACGACGACGGTCAGGTGCTGATCTACTCGGCCAACGGCGAGCTCGGCGATGCGCTCGTCAAGCGCGTGCGGATGATGATGAAGGAGGTCGAGGTCGGCGACGAGTACGTCGGCAAGGTCGTCAAGACGACGACGTTCGGCGCCTTCGTCGAGCTCGCCAAGGGCACCGACGGTCTGCTGCACATCTCAAACGTCTCGCCCGGCAAACGCGTCGACACCGTCGAGGACGTGCTCAACAAAGGCGACGAGATCAACGTCCGCGTGGTCGAGGTCGACCGCGAGCGCGGTCGCATCGGCCTGCGTCTCGCCGACGACCCGGACATCGCCGGCAAGTCGGTCGAGGAGCTCGCCGGCGTCGGCACCGGCGGCGGCGGTGGCGGCGGCTCGCGTCCGTCCCGCGACGGCGGCGGCCGCAACGGTCGCTCCGACCGCCCGCGCGGCCCGCGTCGCGAAGGCGACCGCGGCTCCGGACGCCCTCGCCGCGACCGCGACTGAGGATCCGCTGCACCCAGAGCATCAGATAACCACGCTGGATTCCGGCGTGCGGGTCGTCACCGAGCGCATGCCGAGCGTGCGCTCGGCGGCGCTCGGCTTCTGGATCGCCGCCGGCTCGGCCGCCGAGCACGACGGCGAGGCCGGCATCTCGCACCTGCTCGAGCACATGCTGTTTCGCGGGACCGAAAGCTTCGGCTCGGAGGAGATCGACCAGATCTTCGACGCGATGGGCGCCGAGGTCAACGCCGGCACCGACAAGGAGGCCACGTCCGTCTACACGCGCGTGCTCGACCGCCACCTCGACCACGCCTTCGCGGTGATGAGCGACATGGTCTGGCACCCGCGCTTCGGCGAGCTGGACGCCGAGCGCGAGGTGGTGCTGGAGGAGATCGCGATGTA
>DATHND010000087.1:0-38097 GCA_035486335.1 Solirubrobacteraceae bacterium | reverse complement strand
CCGGCTGAGCTAATCGCCCGTCGCGCCGTTCGCTCGGCAAGCACGGCGGAGCCGCCCATGTTACCGCCGGGCAGTCCGCCAAGCGCTCTCGGCGGGCGCCGATGGCGCCTCGCGAGCCGGCCGTGCCGATTTGGGACGAATTCCGATGAACAGAATAGCAACGCCCGCTCAGGCCACCGCCCGCGGGCGCAGCCGCCGCGCGAGCTCGACCGCCTCGGCCGGCGTCGCGAACGCGAGCTCCGCGCGGTAGCCGCCGCCCGGCTCCGCGCGCACGGCGACCTCCGCGCCGAGTGCGCCTTCGAGCGCGTCGGCGATCTCGCGCGCGCCGGCGAGCTGGTCCGGGTGCGGCTCGCGCGCCATCCGGCGGCGGCGCACGCCCGTCGCCGGCAGCTCGGCGGCGGCGGCGTTCTCCGCGCGCGCCCTCGCTTCGACGACCCTCACCGACCAGCCCTCGCGGGCCGACTCGCGGGCGAGGCGCGTCCGCGCCGCGTGGTCCTCGGCGAGCAGCAGCCCGCGCCCGTGTCCCTCGCTCAGCGCGCCCTGCTCGAGCAGCTCGATCGCCTCGTCCGGCAGGTCGAGCAGGCGCAGCAGGTTGCTGACGGCGACGCGGCTGCGCCCGACGCGGCGGCCAACATCCTCGCGCGTGATCCCCAGCTCCTCGACGAGCGCCGCGCACGCACGCGCCTCCTCGATCGGGTTGAGATCCTCGCGCGCCATGTTCTCGATCAGCGCCAGCTCGATCGACTCGGCGTCGTCGTGCGCGCGCACGAGCGCCGGGATCTGCTCGATTCCGGCCAGCCGCGCAGCGCGCCATCGGCGCTCGCCGGCGACGAGCTCGTACGTGCCGCCGGCCTTCGGCCGCACGAGCACCGGCTGCAGCACGCCGCGCTCGCCGAGTGACCCGGCGAGCGCCTGCAACGCGTCCTCGTCGAACCGCCTACGCGGCTGCTTCGGGTTCGCGGCGATCAGCTCGACCGGCAGCTCGCGCAGCTCCTGCGCCTTCGCGCGGTCGGCCTCGTTCGACACCGACAGGATCGCCTCCAGTCCCCTGCCGATTCCCGGCTTTGGTCTCTTAGCCACGCGCAGCAACCTCCTTTGCCAGCTCGAAATATGCCTCCGCCCCCGCGCTGTGCGGGTCGTGGTGCGTCACCGGAAGCCCATAGCTCGGCGCCTCTCCGACGCGGACGTTGCGCGGGATCACCGTCGAGAACACCAGGTCCGGGAAATGCTCGCGAACCTCGCGCTCCACGTCCCGTCCGAGGCGCGTGCGGTTGTCGTGCATCGTCAGCAGCATTCCCGCGACCGTCAGGCGCGGGTTGAGCTCGCGCTGCACGAGCGACAGCGTGTCGAGCAGCCCCGCCAGCCCCTCCAGCGCGAAGTACTCCGTCTGGACCGGCACGATCACGCGGTCGGCCGCGACGAGCGCGCTGACCGTCAGCGGCCCGAGCGACGGCGGGCAGTCGAGCAGGATGTAGCGGAAGCGCTCGCGCAGCGGCTCCAGGCGCTCGCGCAGCGTCTGCTCGAAGCCTTCGATCCGCGGCAGCTCGACGTTCGCGCCCGCGAGGCCGGCGCCCGCCGGGATCACCTGCAACCCCTCGACGCTCGAATCCGTCAGCGCTTCCATCGCGCTCGCCTCGCCCGTCAGCACCTCGTACAGCCCCGGCGACTGCGTGCGCGCGATCCCCAGCCCGACCGTCGCGTTCGCCTGCGGATCGACGTCGACCAGCAGCGTGCTGTAGCCCGCCTCGGCGATGCACGCCGCGACGTTCAGCGCCGTCGTCGTCTTGCCGACGCCGCCCTTCTGGTTGGCGATCGCGTAGATCGTGGACATCGGTTGCAAGCTAGCGACGTTCGCGGTCAGAGCGCGCCGGCGCGCTCGCAATTACCGGCGCTCTCACGCCCGCGCTGCCCTCGCCGGCGCCGACTCACCCGCCGAGCGGGCGCTTGCGCGCGATCCCCGCGCGTCGCGGGAAGTGCGACGGCGTCTCGCGCTCCTTCACGAACACATGCAGATGTCGATCGGTCGCGCCCGCGAACGGGCGCACCCGACGAACCTCTCGCAGACGCAGCCCGAGCGTGCTCGCAGCCGCCGTCGCCGCGAGCTCCTCGGCCTCGTTGCGCCGCCCGCGCCAATCGATCAACGCGCCGCCGAGCGCGAGCAGCGGCGCCGCGTACTCGAGCACCACCGGCTGCGGCGCCAGCGCTCGCGCAACGACCGCGTCGTTCGCGCCGATCCCCGCGCTCCAGTCCTCCGCGCGCGAGCACACGACCGTCGCGTTGCCGATCCCAGCCGCCGACGCGGCGGTGCGCACGAACTCGCACTTGCGGCGCTGGCTCTCGACGAGCCGCACGTTCGCGTCCGGCATCGCGACGGCCAGCGCCAGCCCGGGGAAGCCCGCGCCGGCGCCGAGATCGGCGATCACCCGACCGTCGCGAAGCAAATCGACATCCAAACCCACGAGCGAATCCGCGAGATGGTTCTTCGCCGCCTCGCCCACATCGCGCAGCGCGGTCGGCGCGTGCTCGTCGCGCACGAGCGCCTCGAGCACGATTCCAAGCCGCGCAATATCGCCATCGCTCAGATCGAAGCCCGCGAGCGTCGCCTCCCAAGCGCGGTCGTCCGCGCCCCCCACGGCACGAGAGGACTCGCTTGACATGTTTCCCGTGAAACGCTCCGCCGACGCTCAGCGCTCGACCGGCGAGACGACGAGGTAGCGATCCGGTTCGTCGCCTTCGCTGTGCGTCTCGACGCCACCGCGCTCGCGCAGGTGCTCGTGCACGATCCGCCGCTCCGACGCCGGCATCGGATCGAGCTCGACCGGACGTCCTTCGCGGAGCGCGTCGTCCGCGGCGTCGTCGGCGTCGGCGCGCAGCAGTTCCGCGCGGCGCTCGCGGTAGCCGTCGGCGTCGATCTCGACGCGCGTCGAGGACGGTCCCTCGGGGAAGACGATCCGCTGCGCAAGATGCTGGACCGCGTCGATCGTCTGCCCGCGGCGGCCGATGAACAGGCCGACGTCGTCACCGACGATGCGGCCGCTGAGCACCCCGGTGGCCTCCTCGACCTCGACCTCGACCTCCAGACCGAGCCCCGCCGTCACTTCCTCGAGCAGCTCGACGAGCAGCTCGCCCGGCTCGAGCTCCTCCTCGTCGAGCTCGCCCTGATCCACGTCCTCGGCGCTCATCTTCGCCTGCCCGAGCGTTTCTTCTTCTTACGCGGCGAGCGCGGCGGCGGCGCGGCTTTGCGCTCCGGCTGCTCGGCGGGCGCCGTCTGGCCGGAGCGGCGGCCGAACAGCCCGCCGCCGGAGCCCGAGCCGCCGCTCGCCGAAGCGCCGGCCCCGGCGCCCGCGAGCGCCGGTTTCAGCGCTCGCGTCGCCTTCCCGTTCGAGGCGCCCGTCGCCTCCTCCTTGGCCGGCGGCGGCCCCATGTGCCGTTTGATCAGGTATTGCTGCCCGATCGTCCATACGTTCGTCGTGATCCAGTAGACCAGCAGACCAGCCGGGTAGCGATAGAGGATCACGACGAACACAAGCGGCAGCAACAGCATCAGCCGCCGCTGGTTGGGATCAGCCGTCGCCGTCGCGACGAGCGTCGAGGCGATCTGCGAGCCGACGTACAGCAGGATCAGCACGATCAACGCTACGCCCGTCGCCTTTTCCGTGATGTCAGGCAGGAACAGGAATTTCGCCGAATGCGGATCGACCGACTGGCAGTTGGTCTTTTCGATGAATTTCGCGGGCAGGTGCGAGACGTTCGCGATCATCTGCGCGCTGCCGCCGAAGCCCGCTTTCGCGTGCGCGCTGAGCGTGTTGTAGTGCGTGACCAGCTGCGTGCCGCAGATGTGCTTCTTCAGATCCGTCCGCAGCATGTAGAACAGCGAGATGAACACCGGGAGCTGCAGCAGCAGCGGCAGGCACGACGCCAGCGGGTTGATTTTGTTCTCCCGATAGAACGCCATGATCTCCTGCTGCTGGCGCTGTTTGTCGTCCTTGTACTTCTCTTTCAGCGCCGCGATCTGCGGCGAGAGCCGCTGCATCTCCTGCATGCCCTTCAACTGTCGGTATGTCAGCGGCACGAGCACTGCGCGAATCAGCACCGTCAGCCCGACGATCGCCAATCCCCAGCTGCCGCCTACGAGGTGAGCATGGATGAACACCATGATCGCCTCGAACACGCTGATCAGCGGCGAGAACGCATCCTGGATTACGTTGGCGAGGATTGGCATGCGCTCTTAGGTCTCTCTGCGATCGTGCTCGGTTGGCGCTGGCTGACGCGTCGGCGTGGTTCCCGTGCCCGCTGCGCCCGACCCAGCCAGTCGTCCGCTTACGCGCCGCCGTGGCCGGCTCTATGGAACACCCGCTGGGCGTGCGCCGGATCGTATCCGCCGTAGCTCCACGGGTTGCACCTCAGCAGGCGCCACGCCGCGAGCACCGCGCCACGAAGTATGCCGAACTCGCGGATCGCGTCGACCGCGTAGCGCGAGCACGTCGGCTCGTACTTGCAGCGCCGCGGGATCGCCGGCGAGATCAGGCGCTGGTAGACCGCGATCGGCGCGATCGCGGTCGCGCGCACGACACGCGCCAAGCGTCCTGGCGGCGGCCGGCCGGGCTCTCGCGCGGGAGCATCCGCCGCCGTCGCCGAGCTCACCTCGCCTCCTCGGACGCGACCGCGTCGGGCGGCTCGCCCGTGGGGCGCGCCGGCGGCGGCGGCTCGGCGGCGGCAGCGTCCGGCGACTCACTGTCAGCCTGCGCTTCAGGCTCAGATCCGGCCCGCAGCCCGCCCTTGGCGATCAGCTCCTCGAGTGCGCTCGCGACGCCCGCGAGCCCCTCGCGCTCGACCAGCTCGGCCGCCGATGGGCGCGCCACGACGACGACGTCATGGCCGTCGCGCAACGTCGGCTCGACGCGCGCAAACGACTCGCGCAGCATCCGCTTGACCCGATTGCGCTCGACCGCGCCGCCGACCTTGCGCGAGACCGACAGCCCCAGCCGCGGGCGATGCGAAGAGGCGTTTGGGAACGCGTACAGCACGAGGTGACGGTTGGCCGTCGAGCGCCCCTGCCTGTACACGCGCTCGAACTCGGCGCTCCGTGAGAGCCGGCCGCGGTCGAACGAGCGCTGGTTAGAGGCCGCCAACCCTCACCCTCAGGTTGAGAGTCGCTTGCGGCCCTTGTCGCGGCGGCGCTTGAGCGTCAACCGACCCGCCCGCGACTGCATGCGCGCACGGAACCCGTGTGCACGAGCTCGCTTGCGCTTCTTCGGCTGGTACGTGCGCTTCATCTCTGTTCGTCGCTCTCCGCGCGATTCCTTCTTCGACCGGGCCGGTCAAGACGCTTGCATGACGGGCGCGGCGGGCGACCAAGTATAGGGCCGCGTACGCACGCCGCGGCGGGCTAGGAAAAATTTCCGGCAGTTGCGGCGAGCCGCGGCGGCTGGTCGCAGGCGTTCGTTATAGTCGCGCTCGCCGGGGCCGCCCGCCCCCCTTTCCAATAGTCGTACTGATCTCTTCGGGAGAGAAGCGGATTCACGCTGCCGTGAGCGCCGAGCTCGAGCACATATGGTCACGCGTCCAGCGCGAGCTCGCCCTGTCGGTCGACGAGCTCACGTATCGCATCTGGCTCGCGCCGCTGAAGCCGTGTGAGCTTCGCGGGACGCGCCTGCTGATCGAGGCGCCGCCACAGGCCCGCGGCTGGCTCTGCGACCGCTTTGGACGCCTACTCGACGCCAGCGTCGCGAACGTGCTCGGGCCCGGCGCAACCGTCGAGCTGGCTCGGCCGTCGCTCGACGTCGAGCACGGCCGGTCTGGTGGCGGCCGAGCGCAGCGCTCAGGCGCGAGGCGCGAGGCCACGACCACGCTCTCCCAGCGCCACAGCCGCCCACCCGCCGTCGAGGCGCGGAGCGTCGCCCGGGAGCCGCTCGCCAACCCCAAGCTCACGTTCGACCAGTTCGTAATCGGCGACTGCAACCGGCTCGCCCACGCGGCCTCGCTGACGGTCGCCGAGCTTCCCGCGCACGCCTACAACCCCCTGTTCATCTGCGGCCCGCCGGGCGTCGGCAAGACGCACCTGCTGAGCTCGATCGCGACGCTCGTGCAGACGCACAACCCCGGGCTGACCGTCCGCTGCGCGACCGGCGAGTCGTTCACGAACGCGTTCCTCGAATCGCTCGCCGGCGGCAGCACCGAAAGCTTCAAGGCGCGCTTCCGCGACGTCGACGTGCTGTTGCTCGACGACGTCCAGTTCCTCGAGCGCAAGACAAAGACCGAGGAGGAGTTCTTCCACACGTTCAACACGCTGCACGACGGCGGCCGGCAGATCGTCCTCACCTCCGATCGTCGGCCACGCGACCTGCAGGCGCTCGAGGACCGGTTGCGCGAGCGCTTCTCCGCTGGCCTCGTCGCCGACGTCGAACCGCCCGACCTCGCGACGCGCCTGGCGATCCTCCACAAGCGCGCGCACCACGACGGCATACAGGCCGACGACGACGCGATCCGCGCGATCGCCGAGCGGATCGCTGACAACGTCCGTTCGCTCGAGGGCGCGCTGATCCGCGTCGTCGCGTTCAGCTCGCTGACCGGCAGGCCGATCGACGTCGAGCTTGCGCACGAGGTGCTCGACACCCTCTACCAGCGCGGCGCGAGCACGCGGCGCAGCCGACCCACGGCGTCCGAGATCCAGTCAGCGGTCTCCGAGCACTTCGGCCTCCGCCCACACGACTTGCTCTCCACATCACGCGCAGCGCGCGTCGCGTGGCCTCGGCAGCTCGCGATGTACCTCGCCCGCGAGCTGACCGACGGCTCGCTGCCCGCGATCGGGCGTGACTTCGGCGGTCGCGACCATACGACCGTCCTGCACGCCTGCCGCCGCGCGAGCGCCCGGCTCGCAGATGACGGTGACGCGCGCAATGCTGTGGAGAAGCTGTGCCGCTCACTTGGCGTCGGCCACCCACGACGCCCTTCACGTAGCGCGTGACCGGCTCGCCTGAGAGACTGCGCAGCGCCGTCCACAGCTCGCTCCACATCATCGACCCAGACTTCATCGAGCTCTTGCGCATCCGATCCACAACCACACAGCCTCTACTGCCTACTCGATCCCCATCGCCAATCTCATGAAGCTCTCCCTCTCGACATCGGAGCTGATGGCTCAGCTGCAAACCGTCACACGCGTCGCTTCGACGCGCAGCGCCGTTCCAGCCCTCTCCGGCGTGTTGATCACAGCTGATCACGACGCGGGCCCCGAGCTTCGTGCGACCGACACCGAGATCGGATTGCGGGTTCCACTCGAGGCTCAAGTTGAGCGTCCCGGCAGCGTGGTCCTCCCGGCTCGCCTGCTGCTCGACGTCGCCCGTTCGTTGCCCGCCGATCACGTCACGTTTGAGTTGCGCAGCGCCGAGCAGGACGTCGAGCTGATCTCCGGCTCGGCCACGTTCCACCTACGCACGCTTCGTGCCGAGGACTTTCCCGCGCTGCCTGAGCCTTCTCCCGAGACCCGCATCGAGCTGCCCGCCGCGGCTTTCGTCGAGACCATCTCGCGCGTCGCGCGCTCGGCTTCGCGCGACGAGACAAGGCCCGTCCTGACCGGGATCCTGATGTCGGCGTCCGGCCAGGAGCTGCGGATGGTCGCGACCGACTCCTATCGACTGAGCGTCAAGGAGACCGCGCTCGAGACCGCGCTCGCCGGCAGCCTCGAGGCGAACGTGCCCGCGCGCGCGCTGCAGGAGCTCGCACGGATCGCCCAGCAGGCCCCCGACGACGCGCTCGCCGTCAGCGTCGGCCAGAGCCAGGTCGTCTTCGAGCTGGGCCGCACGATCCTCTCCTCGCGGCTGATCGACGGCCAGTTTCCCAACTACCGGCAGCTGCTGCCCGAGTCCGTCGAGCACGAGCTGCGCCTCGCGAGCGCCGAGCTGACCGACGTCGTCCGCCGCATCAGCCTGCTCGCGCAGAAGAACGCGCCGCTGCGCCTCAGCTTCAGCGAGGGCACGTTGACCGTCTCGGCGCAGACCCCCGACGTCGGCGAGGCGAGCGAGGCGATCCCCGTCCCGTTCCACGGCGAGCCGTTCGAGATCGGCTTCAACCCCGAGTTCCTGCGCGACGGCCTCGAGAGCATCGAGTCCGACGAGCTCGTCCTGAAGCTGATCAGCCCGCTGCGCCCGGGGCTGATCGAATCCCCCGACATCGGCGATTTCGTGTACCTGATCATGCCCATTCGTCTCAACGCCTGAGGTGTCGCGATGGACGGCGCATCGGACGTGCGCGTGGTCGGAATCGAGCTGCGCGACTTCCGCACCTACGAGCGCGCCGAGGCCGCGCTCGGCCCCGGCTTGACGGTCGTGCACGGGCCGAACGGCGCCGGCAAGTCGAACCTGCTCGAGGCGCTCTACTTCGGCTGCACCGGCCGTTCGCCGCGCACGCGCAACGAGCGTGAGCTGGTTCGCTTCGACGCGCCCGCCGCGCGCGTCGTCGTGCGCTGCCGCGAAGGCTCGCAGCAGCACGAGCTGAGCGTCGCCTACGGCCCCGGCGCGTCCGGCGAGCGTCCGGCCAAGCGGCTGACCGCCGACGGCGCGCCCGTCGAGCGGCTGCTCGACGTCGACTTCCGTCCGTTGCTCAGCTTCTTCGAGCCCGACCGGCTCGAGCTGTTGAAGGGCGCGCCGAGCGTCCGCCGCGCACACCTCGACCAGCTCGTCGCCGCGCTCTGGCCGCTGCGCGCGAGCGACCGCCGCGAGTACTCACGCGTGCTCGCGCAGCGCAATGCGTTGCTCGCGCGGATCCGCTCCGGCCGGGCCTCCGACGCGACGCTCGCCGCTTGGGACCGGGAGCTCGCGACGCTCGCGATCGCCGTGCGCGAGCACCGCGCCGCGGCGCTGCAGCTGCTCGCCGAGCCGTTCCACGACCGTGCTGCACAGCTCGGACTGGTCGGGGACGCCGCGCTCGTCTATCGCCCCCGCTCGCGCGCCGTCGACGTCGACGAGTTCGTCGCTGAGCTGAACGCACGAGTGCAGAGCGATCTCGAGCGCGGCTTCTCCGGGCACGGCCCGCACCGAGACGAGCTCGCGCTGCTGCGCGACGGTCGCGAGCTGCGGCTGTACGGCTCGCAGGGCGAGCAGCGCCTGGCGCTGCTCGCGTTGCTGCTCGCAGAGCGCGACGTGCTCGCGCACGAGCGCCGACGGATGCCGCTGATGCTGCTCGACGACGTGATGAGCGAGCTCGACGCCGAGCGCCGCGAGCTGCTCGCCGGCGAGCTCGCCTCCGGGGGGCAGAGCGTGATCGCCACGACCGACTTCGCGCACGTGCCCGGCGCCGGCTCGTCGCACGTTGCGCGCCTGCGGATCACCACTGGCGCGATTCTGCAAGAGGCGCTCGCCGCGTGAAGCGCGCCGCCCCGAGGTCGCTCACCCCTGCGATCGAGCGGCTCGTCGGCGCGCTCGCGCCGGCCACGCCGCTCGCGCGCGTGCAGGAGGTGTGGGAGCTCGCGGCCGGCGCCACGATCGCCGCCGCCGCACGCCCGGTCGCCGAGCGCGAGGGCGTCCTGACCGTCCTCTGCGAGGCGTCCGTCTGGGCGCAGGAGCTCGAGCTGATGGCTGGCGAGATCGTGCCGCGCCTGAACGCCGCGCTCGGTTCTGAGACGGTCCGCGAGCTGCGCTGCCGGACCGGCTGAGCGCCGCTCCGCGCGAGCCGCCCGAAACGGCATGCCAAGGCACGCCCAAAGCGACTCGTTTACCTGGATTTTGCAGGGATTTACGGTCCGGCTGAGAACCGTGGCGACTTCGCTGCGTGCTATTCTTATGTACACACGAACCCCGCCCCGGTCCGCACGCCTGAGCGCCGCGGAATCCGGGGCGTTCTGACGTAAACGGAGGGCGATTGGCAACCAGCGCGACAAACGGTGACGGCCCCGACAAGGGCGCCCGCGGAGGCGCCGCGAAGGGCGGCGAGAACGACCCGTCGATGACCGGCGGCTCGGCCAGCTACGACGCCCAGGACATCACCGTCCTCGAAGGGCTCGAGGCCGTTCGCAAGCGGCCCGGCATGTACATCGGCTCGACCGGCGTGATGGGTCTGCACCACCTCGTCTACGAGGTCGTCGACAACTCCGTCGACGAGGCGCTCGCGGGCTTCTGCACGAAAGTCTCGGTCATCGTCCATCCGGACAACTCGATCACCGAGACCGACAACGGCCGCGGGATCCCCGTGGCGATCATGGAGAAGGAGGGCCTGCCGGCCGTGCAGGTCGTCCTGACCGTCCTGCACTCGGGCGGCAAGTTCGGCGAAGGCGGCGGCTACAAGGTCTCCGGTGGCCTGCACGGCGTCGGCGTGTCGGTCGTCAACGCGCTGTCGGAGCGTCTGCACGTCGAGATCCGCCGCGACGGCCACGTCTACACGCAGGACTACTCGCGCGGCGCGCCGCTCGGCGAGCTCGCCGAGGGCGAGCAGCTGCCGGCGGGCGCTCAGACCGGCACGAAGATCACCTTCCTGCCCGACGCCGAGGTCTTCGAGACGCTCGACTTCGACTTCCTCACGCTCGAGGAGCGCCTGCGCGAGACGGCCTTCCTCACGCGCGGCCTCGAGATCTCGATCGTCGACGAGCGTGGCGAGGGGCACTCGGCGACGTTCCGCTACGAGGGCGGCATCGAGGATTTCGTCGCCTACCTGAACGAGAACAAGGAGACGGTCCACCGCAAGGTGATCTTCTTCTCCGGCGAGAGCGAGGAGGGCGCGGCGGAGGTCGCGATGCAGTGGAACTCCTCCTATCAGGAGTCGACCCACTCGTTCGCGAACAACATCAACACGCGCGAGGGCGGCTCGCACATGTCGGGGTTCCGCTCGGCGCTGACGCGCACGCTGAACAAGTACGCGCGCGACCACGGCCTGCTCAAGGAGAAAGACGGCAATTTGTCCGGCGAGGACGTCCGCGAGGGGTTGACGGCGGTGATCTCGGTCAAGCTGCGCGACCCGCAGTTCGAGGGGCAGACGAAGACGAAGCTCGGCAACCCGGGCATGGCCGGTTTCGTCGAGTCGATCGTCAACACCGGCCTCGGCGAGTTCCTCGAGGAGAACCCGAGCGAGGCGCGCGCGGTGATCATGAAGTCGGTCCAGGCGCAGCGCGCGCGAGAGGCGGCCCGCAAGGCGCGCGACCTGACGCGCCGCAAGTCGGCGCTCGAGAACTCGACGCTGCCCGGCAAGCTCGCCGACTGCTCGGTCAAGGACCCGTCGCTAGCCGAGCTGTTCGTCGTCGAGGGCGACTCCGCCGGCGGTTCGGCCAAGCAGGGGCGCGACCGCAACACGCAGGCGGTGCTGCCGCTGCGCGGCAAGATCCTCAACGTCGAGAAGTCGCGTATCGACAAGGTGCTGCAGAACACCGAGATCCAGGCGCTGATCACGGCGATCGGCACCGGTGTGCGCGACGAGTTCAACATCGAGAATGCGCGCTATCACAAGGTCGTGCTGATGACCGACGCAGACGTCGACGGCGCGCACATCCGCACGCTCGCGCTGACGCTGCTGTTCCGCGAGATGAAAGAGCTGATCGAGGAGGGCTACGTCTACATCGCCAAGCCGCCGCTGTACAAGCTCAAGCAGGGCTCGCGCGAGCGCTACATCGAGAAGGACTCCGAGCTGGAGGAGATCCTGCTCGCCGACAAGTGGGAGAAGATCGACGTCTTCGACCGCCACGGCACGCAGTTCAAGCTGACCGACGCGCGCTGGCAGCGCTTCTCACGCCTGCTCAAGCAGTACGAAGGCTGGGCGCTGTCGCTGCGTGGGCGCTATGGCCACGGCGTCGTCCAGTTCCTCGAAGAGTCTTCGCTGCTCGGCGAGGGAGTAACGACCCCGGCTGGCGCCGTCGAGCTGCTCAGCCGCGCCGGCCTGGAGGGCGAGACGCACGCGACCGAACTGCTCGACGACGCGGACGGCGAGATCCGCGTCAAGGCCGTCGAAGCGAAGACCGGCTTCGCGCTGACGCACCGGATCAAGCATGCGCTGTTCGACTCACAGGAGTACCGCCAGCTGGCGCGCGTTCACGCACAGCTGATCGAGCTCGCCGGCACGCCCGCGTTCGAGGTGCGCCTCGGCGACGCGAGCGAGACGGCGCCGTCGTTCGAGGCGCTGCACGCGGCCGTGATGACCGTTGCGCAGAAGGGCGTCAAACTGCAGCGCTTCAAGGGCCTCGGCGAGATGAACGCCGAACAGCTCGGCGAAACGACGATGGCTCCGGCGACGCGAACGCTCGCGCAGGTCACGCTCGACGACGCGTTCGCCGCCGATCGGATCTTCTCGATGCTGATGGGCGACCAGGTCGAGCCGCGCCGCGCATTCATCGAGGACAACGCGCGCGCCGTCGCGAACCTGGACGTGTAGAGAGGAGTGAGCGATGGCAAGCACTGACGTCATAGGCGGCGGCAACATTGAACCGCGCGGCCTCGAGGAGGAGATGCGCACGGCGTATCTCGACTACGCGATGTCGGTGATCGTCGGTCGCGCGCTGCCCGACGTGCGCGACGGTCTGAAGCCGGTCCACCGGCGCGTGCTGTACGCGATGAACGAGCTCGGCCTCGGGCCGACCCGCTCATACGCGAAGTGCGCGAAGATCGTCGGCGAGGTGATGGGCAACTATCACCCGCACGGCGACTCGGCGATCTACGACGCGCTCGTGCGCATGGCGCAGGACTTCTCGATGCGCAACGAGCTCGTCGATGGTCAGGGCAACTTCGGCTCGGTCGACGACGACCCGGCCGCCGCGATGCGCTACACCGAGGCGCGCCTGGCACGCATCGCGACCGAGATGCTGCGCGACCTCGACATGGACACGGTCGACTTCGCGCCGAACTACGACGGCTCGCGACGCGAACCGCTCGTGCTGCCGTCGCGCTTCCCGAACCTGCTCGTCAACGGCTCGTCGGGGATCGCGGTCGGGATGGCGACGAACATCCCGCCGCACAACCTGCGCGAGGTGATCGGCGCGACGATCGCCTACCTCGACGACCAGGACATCGACACGGCTGGGCTGATGCGCCACATCAAAGGGCCTGACTTTCCGACCGGGGGGATCATCCTCGGCCACGCTGGCATCAAGGACGCCTACGAGAAAGGCCGCGGCCGTGTACGCGTGCAGGCGCGCGCGCATGTCGAGCCGCTGAAGCAGGGCAAGGAGGCGATCGTCGTCACCGAGCTGCCGTTCATGGTCAAGAAGGGCGGTGACGGCGGGCTGATCTCGAAGATCGCCGACCTCGTGCACGACAAACGGGTCTCCGAGATCTCCGACCTGCGAGACGAGTCCGACAAGCGCGGGATGCGACTCGTGATCGAGCTCAAGCGCGACGCGATCCCAAAGGTCGTGCTGAACAAGCTCTACAAGCACACGCCGATGCAGAGCACGTTCGGCGTGAACATGGTCGCGCTCGTCGACAACGTGCCGCGCACGCTGCCGCTGCAAGCGGTCATCCACAACTACGTCGCGCACCAGCGCGAGGTGATCGTCCGGCGCACGAAGCACGAGTTGTCCGAAAAGGAGGCGCGCGCACACATCCTCCTGGGCCTGCTGACCGCGCTCGAGCACCTCGACGCGATCATCGAGCTGATCCGCGCCTCGCGCGACCGCGACGCCGCCCGCGAGCAACTCGTCGAGCGCTTCGAGCTGAGCCACATCCAGGCGAGCGCGATCCTCGACCTGCGCCTGTCGCAGCTGACGGCGCTAGAGGCCGACTCGATCAAACAAGAGCACGCCGACGTGACCGAGCGAATCGTCGAGCTGCGCGCGATCCTCGGCGACGAGTCGCGCGTGCTCGCCGTGATCAAGGAGGAGCTGAGCGAGATCTCAGAGCGCTTCGGCGACGAGCGGCGGACGGAGATCAGCCACTCCGAGGACGAAATCGACATCGAGGACCTGATCGCCGACCAGCAGATGGTGATCACGATCACGCAGAGCGGCTACGTCAAGTCGCTGCCGCTTGCGACCTACCGTCAACAGCAGCGCGGTGGACGCGGCGTGACGGGGATGGAGATGAAGGACGGCGACTTCATTGAGCACCTGTTCGTGTGCTCTTCGCACGACTACCTGCTGTTCTTCTCCAACCGCGGCAAGGTCTACCGCTCGAAGGTGTACGAGCTGCCCGAGGCCTCGCGCACGGCGAAGGGGCGCGCGCTCGTCAACATCCTGCCGCTGCGCGACGGCGAGCGGATTCAGGCGGTCGTCTCGACGCGCGACTTCACCGAGACGAAGTACCTCGTGTTCGCGACGAGGTCCGGGACGGTCAAGAAGACCGAGTTCCTCGCCTACAACACGCCGATCAAAGCCGACGGCATCATCGCGATCAAGATTCGCGACGACGACGAGCTGCTCGCCGTGCGCGCGGTCGATCCGAGCGACGAGATCATCATGGTCTCGAAGGCCGGCTTGACGGTCCGCTTCGCCGAGTCCGACGCGCGCTCGATGGGCCGCGACACGACCGGCGTGCGCGGGATGGACGTCGGCAAGGAAGGCGAGGTGATCGCGATGGACGTCGCGCGTGATGACATGGACCTGCTCGTCGTGACCGAAAACGGCTACGGCAAGCGCACGCAGATCGCCCAGTACCGCAAGACGAACCGCGGCGCCAAAGGCGTCAAGACGATCGGTCTGACCGAGCGCAAGGGCGGCCTCGCGGGGGCGCTCGTCGTGCGCGAGCATCAGGAGCTCGTGTTCATCAGCGTCGGCGGCATGGTCCAGCGCACGTCCGCCGGTGGGATCTCCCAACAGGGCCGCTCCGCCACGGGCGTTCGCGTGATGAACCTCAAGGACGAAGACCTCGTCAGCGCCGTCGCGCTCGTCGTCGACGCCGGCGACGGGGGCGAGGACGACCCGCCGCTGCCCGCTGCCGCAGGGGCCGCCGAGAACCGCGCTACGCCGCTCGACGGCGCCTGAGCAGCCGAGCTAAACCCGTCCAGATTCACCGCGAAGCCTCACATGAAGGCCGCAGAGGGCCGACAGCCAATGGGTGACTCGCCGCCGAACCCCGCTCGCGCTCGCCGTCTCGCTCGTCGCCTGCGCGGCGCTGTCTGCGTCCGCTGACGCGCTCGCGGAGAGCGCCGCCTCGCCTCGCGCGCAAGCCGCGAGCGTCGCCGTCGCGCACGTCTCGCGCGCCGGCGGCAAGCGCGCGCCGGTGCGGCGCGCACGGACGCAGAAGATCTCGGCGGGCTGTGTTCGCTCCGCCAAGCCGCGCACCCGGCGCTCGCCGAAGCCGCGCTGCACGACGGACGCGAGACGGACGACGCCGCCGCGCACGACGACGAGGAAGGCTCGCGTGCTGGGATCGAGGTCGACCGGACAGACGTCGACGAGCCCCACCGCCGAAACCACCGAACCTCAGGCCGCGGCGATCGCGAGGGTGCTTTCGACGCCCTGCCCGAACGCCGGGCTGACGCCGGAGCCGTCGAACCTTTCGCTCGTGCGAACCGCCGTGCTGTGCCTCGTCAACACCGTCCGCGCACAGAACGGTCGCGCGCCGCTGCAGCCGAACGTCGACCTCGAAGCGGCCGCCGAAAGCCACGGCAAGGAAATGATCGCGGTCGACTACTTCGACCACATCTCGCCGTCGGGCGTCACGCCGGTCGACCGCGTGCGCCAGACCGGCTACATCCCGAACTCCGAAGTCGGCTACGTGATCGGCGAGAACCTCGCGTGGGGAACGCTCATGCTGTCGACGCCCGCCGCGATCGTCGAAGCGTGGGTCGCCTCGCCCGAGCACCTCGCGAACATCCTCGAAGCGAAGTATCAGGACACGGGGATCGACGTCAGGCCGGAAGTCCCGCAGGCGCTCGCCGAAGGCGTGCAGGGCGGCCTGTACACGCAGGAGTTCGGCGTCATCGTGCACTAGCGACCTCGCCCTCTTTCCCGCGTCAAGTCCGTTCGCTACTCTGAGCGGACCAGAGAAAGGAGGTGGTCCGTACGTTGTCAGACAGTTCTTGCGGGACCCTGGAGGTGACCGGCCGCTAGGTCGGAAAGGCTGGTCCGCTCAGCGGAATCCAACCCGGGACACCCCGAGACGGCCGCCGGTCCTGGTCCCTCCGGCCGAAGCACCGCTCGTCTCGGTTTCCAGTCAGAGTCGTAACGCGAGGGGCGCCCAGTCGAGGGCGCCCCTCGTACTTCTCACTCTCACGCGCTGTTCAGTGCCGTCCGCGTCTGAGCCGGCCAGAAGGCAAGCGAGGCAAGGACGCAGGGAGCGCTGCGTGCGAACGCACGTGAGCGACCGAGGACGCCGCCTCGCGCCGCCTTCTGGCCGGCTCAGGCCGCCTGCGGCAGGTACTGCAGCCACGCCGCCGGGATCGTCGGGCTGGCGACGTGGATGAAGATCTCGGCGCGCGGCGTGCGCGGCGCGCGGCGCGGGTGCATGTTGGCCTGACGTGGCAGTCGGTCACCCTTGCGGCGGTTGCACGGCGCGCAGGAGGCGACGATGTTCTCCCAGCTCGAGTTGCCGCCCTTCGAGCGCGGGATCACGTGGTCGACGGTCAAATTGGAGCGCGAGCCGCAGTACTGGCACGTCCAGCTGTCGCGCGCGAAGACGGCGCGGCGGGTGATCTTGCGCCGGTGCGCGTCGCGCGGGACGTTGACGTAGCTGACGAGCCGGATCACGACGGGACGCGCGAGCGTCGAGCTCTCGGAGTGAAGCTCCCACAGGCCGCGCTCGACGAGCTCGGCCTTCTCCTTCAGCAGCAGCACGACGGCGCGGCGCACGGTGCAGACGTTGATCGGCTCGTACGTCGCGTTGAGAACAAGCACCCGACCGCCCATCGCCGTGCTCGGCGAGGTCGCAGGTCCGTGGCGCGGGTGCTCGATTGGCGACACGGACCCCACCGGCTCTGGTGGGACGGTGCTCTCCATGGTCAAGGCGGGAGTCTAGCGGGGCGCAGCGAGCGTGTGCTGCAAATCGGCTCCACGAGCGCGATCGCGCTGAGGATCAGGGTTGTGCCGCTCGCGTCGCGGCGGGGTAGGAGCCGAGCACGTGCACCTCTTCGCACAGCTCCTCGAGCGCGTCGACCGCCCGCGCCAAGCGCGCTTCGTCGAGCCGCCCATCGACGTCGACGAAGAACATGTAGTCGCCGAGCTGCTCGCGCCGCGGGCGCGACTCGATCTTCGTCAAGTTGATCTCGCTGCGCGCGAACGTCGCCAGGCAACGCAGCAGCCAGCCGGGGCGCATCGCGCCGAGGCCCCAGAAGACGAGCGAGGTCTTCCACTTGCCGCTCGCGACCTCGCGCGCGCGAAGCGGCGCCAGCATCGCGTCCTCGTCGGCGCCGCGCGCGAGCCACGCGAAGCGCGTTTCGTTGTCGACGCGATCCTCGATCCCCTCGCGGACGACCGTGCCGCCGTAGATCTCCGCGGCCAGCAGCGTGCCGATCGCCGCCTGCCCGCGACGGCGCTCGGAGACGATCGTGCGCACGGCCTCGGCGGTCGAGCTCGCCGGCACGACGCGCGCCCGTGCGAGCTCATCGCGCAGGAACGCCGTGCACTGCCCGGGCACCTGCGGGTGGGTCAGCACCGTGTCGATCTCCGCGAGCTCGGTCGGTTCGGCGGCGATCAGCGAGTGGCGCACGCGCAGCAGCGCCTCGCCGACGATCTTGACGTCGCTCGCCTCGCCCGCGAGGAGGTCGAGCGTGACGTTGATCGAGCCCTCGAGCGAGTTCTCGATCGGCACGAGCGCCCAATCGAGAACGCGGTGGCGCAGCGCGTCGATCGTCTCGTAGATGCTGGCCAGCCCGATCGGCTCGATCGTGTCGGGCGCGGCGCTCGACAGGAGCGCCTCCTCGCTGAAGGTCCCCTCTGGCCCTAGATAGCCGACGCGCGCCCGCGCAAGCGCCGCCATCTCACGCCGAGTGCTCAGCGCGGCTCGCGACTGACGACGGCGCGACGCGGTTCGACAGCGCGACGCGCACCGCTTCGGCCTCCTCGGGCGAGAGCTCGAGCTCGGCCTGCCCGCCGATCACCTGCTTGGCGTAGACGCGCGCCTGGTCGCGATGATGGATGCACGAAAGGACGACGCCCGAGCACTCGTCGTCGAGCAGCGCGATCGACACCGACTGCTGCCCGGAGAGCTCGTTGTAAGCGTCGTAGCGCACGAGCGCGCGGTGCGCGAACGTGCCGCGCAGCGTCGCTTCGACGCCGCTCAGCCGGTCGTCGAGTCGCAGCGCGACGTCGTCGACGTACGCGCGCAGCGCTTCGAACGCGTCCTGCAGTCGCGCCGCGTGCGCGACCACGTCCTCCTGGCCGTGATCACCGAGCACGAGCTGCTGCGCGCGGCGGATCCGCCGGATGCTCACGAGCAGCGCGACGCAGCAGATCAGCGCGATCACCGCGACGGCGGCCGCCGCGAGCGCGACGATGCCCTGCGTGTCGGTCAGCGTGGCGGCCATCGGGGACAAGTTAGCCGCTGGTGCCGCCGGCTTGTGCCGGCGAGCGCCTATTTGCCGAAGATCGCGAGGAACGTGCCCTTGTTGTTTTCGAGGTCGTTCTCGCCGGGCACGCCGGCGATGTTCACTTCGATTTTCGCGGCGACGCCGAGCGGGATGCCGCTGACGGGGATGTCGACGCTGACGGTCTTGCCCGGTTCGGTCTTTTCGATCACGTGAGAGGCCTTGAACTGCCTGCCGGCGGCGGTGACGGTCGTTTCGACCTTGACGTTCGTCTCGTTCGATTCGCCGGAGTTTTCGACCTGCACGGTGAACGTCGGGCTGCCGCCGCCGCTGATGTGGTTGAGCGTCGGTTCCGGTTCGAGCGTGCTCGCGCCGACGCTGACGCCCTTCAGCGCGCTGCCGTGGTTGCCGGTGACGGTCTGGCTCTGCGTCGAGCCGCTGGCTTTGCCGGTGATCCGGCCTTCGGCGGTGCTCGGTTCGAGCCAGCCGACGTTCGGCAGCGAGCGCGACGGCGCGGTGCTCAGGCCGTGGACGCCGTCGGCGCCAAGCGCCTGCTGGACCAGCGGCGCGACGCGCTGCGAGTAGATCACGTCGGAGGCGAGGAACAGCTCGAGCGCGCCGCAGGTCTGCGCGATCGCCTGTTTGCCCTGGCCGCCGAGCGCCGTCGGCACGAGCCCGGCGATCTTGGCGACGGCTTCTGAGCGTAGGTCGAACGCGAGCAGCAGGTCGTTCTGCGCGGCGGACACCTCGCCGGGCGCCTTGAGGCCTTTTACGTGCGTAACGAGCTGCTGCGCCTGCACGCGCAGCTGGCCGACCTGGACCTCGACGTTCAGCGCCGACTTGCTCGAGGCGTCGGTCAGCGCTTCGAACAGCGGGCGCGAGACGTGTTCGTCGAATTCCTGCGCGACGGTCGAGACTTCGCGGTTGTAGTCCTTCAGTTCCTGCGTCTTTTCGCCGTTGAGACAGCCGTTGATCAGCAGCGCGATCAGGATCAGCAGCACGATCGCGGCGCCGAACACGATGCGCCGGCGCACCATCAGCGTGTGCTGGTCGATCGGCAGCGCGCCGCTCGGGCGCTGGGGTCGGCGCGGGCTCGGTCGCTGGGGTGTCCGCGGCACACGGCTCGTGGGCCGCTGCACCGTCTCCTCCTCGCCGTCGTCGAAGAACGACAAAAGCTCGCTCCTTGCAGGGAATACGAAACGGCCAGTATGACCGCCGGCCATCTATCAGGCCATCCTGCAACTTCTCCCCCAACGTACCTTCTCCTGCGGTCGCGAGCAGGGAGAGGAGCGGCGCGCGGCGAACGCACGAGCCGGTGGAGTCGCCGACACTCGCGCAAGATGGTCCCGGCAGACCTCGACGACCGCGCGCCCGCACCGGCTGGGCGGACGGGCCGGGCGCCGACGCGCTCGTGCTCGGACGCTATCGCCTGCGCGAGCGCCTCGGCGCGGGCGGCTTCGGCGTCGTGTGGAGCGCGTACGACGAGCTGCTGCGGCGCGAGGTGGCGGTCAAGCGGATCGCGCTCGCGCCGGAGGAGGACGGCGAGCGCGCGAGCCGCGAGGCGCTCGCGAGCGCCCGCCTGGCGCATCCGGCGATCGTCGCGCTGTACGAGGCGTGCCCGGCCGACGACGCGTTCTATCTGATCTCGGAGCTCGTCGACGGCGCGACGCTCGCGCGCCTGATCGCCGACGACGAGCTCGCCGACGACGAGATCCTGCAGATCGTCGTGGCGCTGTGCGGCGCGCTCGAACACGCACATGCGCGCGGCGTGATCCATCGCGACGTCAAGCCGCAGAACGTGCTCGTGCCGCACCGCGAGGACGCGTCGCCGCCGGCGGAGGCGGACGGCTGCGTTGCGAAGCTGACCGACTTCGGCGGCGCGCGGCTCAGCGGGCAAGACGCGCTGACGCGCACGGGCGACGTGCTCGGGACGCTCGCTTACATGGCGCCGGAGCAGAGCGAAGGCCGCGGCGCGGGGGAGGCGGCGGACCTGTACTCGCTCGCGCTCGTGCTGTACGAGGCGCTGAGCGGCGTCAACCCGGTTCGCGGGGCGACGCCGGCGGAGACGGTCCGACGGATCGGCCGCTCGCTGCCGTCGCTCGCTCGCTCGCGCCGCGATCTGCCGCGCGAGCTGGTGCGCGCGATCGACCGCGCGCTGACGCGCGCGCCGGCGTCGCGCGGGACGCTCGGCGAGCTGCGCGCGGCGCTCGAGGACGAGCTGGACGAGCTGCCGACGCGCGCCGAGCCGGCGCCGGTGCGCGGCGCCGCGCGCGATCGCTCTGACGCCGCGCTCGCCGCTCAGGGCATGCGCGAGCACCCGGCGCCCGCGCCGGAGCTCGCGCACCGGCCGGCGCGCCGCGGGATGCCGCGGATCGTGTGGCTGGCGGCGACGCTGGCGGTGAGCGTCTGGCAGGCGGCGGCTGGGCGGACGGGAGTCGCGTTGCTGCTGCTGTGCGCGCTGCTGCCGATCGTCGCGCTGCCGATCGGGCGCCGGGACCGCGCCGGTTCGGGCGGGTGGCTGCTGTGCGTGCTCGCGCCTGCGCTCGGCGTCGTCGGCTTGGCGGCGGCGTTCCCGGCCGTCGCGGGACAGGCAGCGCGGTGGCGGATGCGCGCGACGCTTGGCGCGCTCGGCTACTGGTGGCTGGCGCTGGCCGAGCCGTTGACCGAACGCCACCTGTGGCTCGGGCCGCTCGCGGGAACGCCGACGCGCGCGGCGTGGGAGGGCTCGCTGAGCACGACGGCGGTGCACGTGCTGGGCCCGCTGTTCACCGTCGCGGCGCTGCTCGGCGCGGCGCTGTGGGCGCTCGGCGCGGCGCTCCTGCCGCTGCTCGTGCGCGGTCGTGGCGCGGCGCTCGACGTGGTCGCGGCGTCGCTCTGGTCGGGCGCGTTCGCAGCGGCGACGCCAGTCGTCGACGGCGGCTTTGCGGCCGGCGCGGCGGTGCTCGCTCCGCGCGGGTTGATCGTCGGCGCGGTGCTCGGCGGCGCGCTCGCGGTCGGGGCCCGCGCTCTGCGCGGCGCGGTCTGACGTAGCATGGCCTCACGGCTCGCCCAAGCCCTCCGGGCTGCGCGCCGCCGAGCGCCGACCGCCGGCCCCGGCCGGCGCGGTGCAGCCGCCCGCCAATGAACGTGCTGAAGAGCGTCGAGACAACGATCGCGAGCCTCGTCGAGGGCGCCTTCGGGCGCCTGTTCCGCTCCGAGGTGCGCCCGATCGAACTCGCGCGCAAGCTCGCGCGCGAGATGGACGAGCACCGCACGACGTCGGTCTCGCGCACGTACGCGCCGAACGAGTACGCGGTGTGGCTGTCGCCGGAGGACCGCGAACGCTACGAGGGCGTCGAGCACGAGGTGATCGACGAGCTGTGCGCGTACCTGCTCGAGCACGCGCGTCGCGAGGAGCTGATCCTGCCGTCGAGCCCGATCGTGACGTTCCACACCGACGAGCAGCTGGCGCTGGGCGAATTCGGGATCCAGGCGCGGTTGGTCCGCGCCGACGTTCACAGTGCGCGAGAGCACGCGTTCGAGGAGCCGGAGGCCGAGGGCGAGCATGGCGAGACGATGATCTACAGCAGCTCGGCGCGCGTGCGCGGAGAGGTCGAGGAGGCGCAGGTGGCCCGCCGCTCACGGGCGCTCGTGACGGTCGCCGGACGGCGCTTGCCGATCCCGCCGCGCGGCGCGACGTTGGGGCGCAGCCGCGACTGCGACATCGTGCTGGAGGACTCGAGCATCTCGCGCCGTCACGCCGAGATCAGGCCGGCCGGCGAGGGCTGGACGGTCGCCGACCTCGGCTCGACGAACGGCGTGCGCGTCAACGGCCGGCCGGTCTCGGGCGCGGCGGCGCTGCGGACGGGAGATCGTGTCGAGCTCGGCTCGACGGAGATCGTGTTCGAGCTTGGATGACGTCGCTCGCGCCCGTATCGGTTGCGCTGAAGTTCGGCTTCCTCGCCGTGCTGTACCTGTTCGTCCTGTGGGTCGCGCGCAGCAGCAAACGCGACCTGCGAGGAAACGGCGAGACGCGCCTGGCCGACCACGGCGCGCAGGCGACGCCGATCGCAGGCGACGCGACGGGGATGTACTCGGCGAGCTCGCCCGGCGCGGACGTCGCGCACCGCTCGCCGCAGCTGGTCGTCGAGCGTGCGCCGGGGCACGAGGCGGGGATGATCTACGACGTCGACGGCGATCTCGTGCTGGGGCGCGGCGAGCGGGCGGAGATCCGCCTGGAAGACCCGTTCGCGTCCTCGCGCCACGCGCGAATCTTCGAGCAGGGCAACGCGGTCGTGATCGAGGATCTCGGCTCGACGAACGGCACGTACCTCAACGAGGAGGTGCTGCAGGGGCCGCGCCCGCTGCACCCGGGCGATCGCGTGCGGATCGGCGACAGCGAATTCACGTTCGAGGTCGACTGAGGTGCTGCGCGTAGCGGAGGCTTACGCCGGCACGGACACGGGCCGTCAACGGCGCGCGAACGAGGACTCGCTGCTCTCGCGCGCGCCGCTGTTCGTCGTCGCCGACGGGATGGGCGGCGCGCAGGCGGGCGAGGTCGCCTCACGGATCGCTGTCGAAGCGTTCGAGCCGGGCGTCGACGACGCAGCGGCGCCGGAGACCGCGCTGGCGACGCTCGCGCAGCAGGCGAACGCGCGGATCTACGAGCTCTCGCACAGCCACGCCGAGCAGGCGGGGATGGGGACGACGCTGACGGCGGTGTACGTCGGCGAGCGGGACGTCGCGATCGCGCATGTCGGCGACAGCCGCGCGTACCGGCTGCGCGAGGGAGTGCTCGAGAAGCTGACCGACGACCATTCGCTGGTCGACGAGCTGATTCGCCAAGGGCGGCTGACGCCGGAGGAAGCGATCGAGCATCCGCAGCGCTCGGTGATCACGCGCGCGCTCGGCCCGGAGGGGGTCGTCGAGGTCGACACGCGCTCCTACGGAGGCCGCGACGGCGACGTGTACCTGCTGTGCAGCGACGGGCTGACGACGATGCTCAGCGAGGAGCAGATCGCGGCGCTGCTGCGTGTGAACGCGACGTTGCGCGCCGCCGGCGAGGCGTTGATCGCGGCCGCGAACGAGGCGGGCGGGCGCGACAACATCACGGTCGTGCTGCTGCGCGTCGAGGAGCTCGACACGAGCGCAGCGCTGATGACCGAAGAGGCGCCGGCGGTGACGAACGCCGCCGCGGCCGCCGCGCAAACGCCGCCGGCGGGCGACGCCAGTTCGACCGAGATGCGGATGGCCGCTGCGACTGCGACGGCCGACGCCGCGCCGACGCCGCCGGCCGACGCCGCGGCGCGACCGGTCGCAAGGCGCAGTCCGCGGCGTCCGGCCGCAGCGAGCGCGCCACGACGTCGACGCGTCCGCCTGCGCCGCGCCGGCGGCCTGTTCGTCGTGCTGGCGATCGTCGGCGTGCTCGCCGGCGCGGCGTACGTGGCGCTGCAAGAGGTGTACTTCATCGGCACGAACGAACGCGGCCTCGTGACGATGTTCCGCGGCGTCCCGTACAAGCTGCCGGGCGGCGTGGCGCTGTACAGCAACGATTACGTGTCGGGCGTCAGCGCCTCGGCGCTGACGGCGCAGCAGCGACGCACGCTGCTCGACCACTCGCTGCGCTCGGAAAGCAACGCGGGCTCGCTGGTGCACAGCCTCGAACTGGGCGAGCTCGAATGAACCGGCCGATCGTGCGCCTGTTCGGCGTCGTGCTCGTGATGTTCGCGCTGCTGCTCGCGTTCACCTCGCGCTGGGCGGTGTTCGAAGCGTCGTCGCTGCGCGACAACCCGCTGAACAGGCGCTCGCTGCTCGAGCAGCAGCGGATCGACCGCGGGCCGATCTTCGCGGCAAACGGCGCGCTGCTCGCGCACAGCGTGCGCACGGCCGAATCGCAGGGCTCGGAAGCGATCTACGAACGTCGCTACCCGACACGCGAAGAGTTCGCGCACGCGATCGGCTATTACTACATCGATTTCAGCCGGACGGGACTCGAGCGGTTTCGCAGCTCGACGCTGAACGGTCAGACGGGCACGAACCTCCAGAGCATCCTCAACCAGCTGCAGGGCAAGAAGCGCCAGGGAAACGCCGTCTACACGACGCTTGACCCGGGCGCGCAGCAGGTCGCGAACTCGCAGCTGGCGGGCCACGAAGGGGCGGTCGTCGCGCTCGACCCGCGCACGGGGGCGGTCGAGGTGATGGCGTCGTCGCCGAGCTATGACCCGAACGCGCTGCGCTCGACGCGCAGCTACGAACGCTTGGCGAAGGACTCGAACGGCAGGCCGCTGGTCGACCGCGCGACGCAGTTCGGCTACGCGCCGGGATCGACGTTCAAGGTCGTCACGGCGACGGCGGCGATCGACACAGCGCAGTACACGCGCGAATCGACCGTCGACGGGCGTAACGGCGTGCCGATCTCGGGCGTGCCGCTGCGGAACGACAACGACGAGAGCTTCGGCCAGCTCTCGCTGACGCAAGCGCTCGCGAAATCAGTCAACACGGTGTGGGCGCAGGTCGCCGAGCATCTCGGCAAGGCGACGCTAGCGCGCTACATGCGCCGCTTTGGCTTCGACCGCAAGCCGCAGCTCGACTACCCGGCGGAAGAGATGTCCTCGAGCGGCGAGTACGCCGGGACGCGCCTGCTCTCGCCGACGAGCCCGCAGGTCGACGTCGGGCGGATGGGGATCGGGCAGGACAAACTCGAGGTGACGCCGCTGCAGATGGCGGAGGTCGCAGCGGCCGTCGCGAACGGCGGGCGGCTGATGCGCCCTCATCTCACATCGCGAATCGTCGACCCGGAAGGTCGCACGCTCGAACGGATCGCGCCGCGCGTGCAGTCGGTCGTGATGAAGCCGTCGACGGCGGCCGCTGTGCGAGCGATGATGGAAGCCGTGGTCAACGAAGGCACCGGCACGACGGCGCAGATCCCGGGCGTGCAGGTGGCCGGCAAGACGGGCACGGCGGAGACGCAGATCGGGACGGCGATCAACAACGTGTGGTTCATCGCGTTCGCGCCGGCGTCGGCGCCGAAGGTCGCGATCGCGGTGACGCTGAAGGGCGTGCCGGGGCAGGGCGCGGCGTTCGCGGCGCCGATCGCGCGAGCGGTGATCGAAAGGCTGCTGCATGCATGAGGGGGAGTCGTCGTGGGCGTGATCGGAGAGGCTGGCGATGGTTGAGCCGGACACGGTGATCGACGGGCGCTATCGGGTGATCTCGCGGGTCGGCTCGGGCGGGATGGCCGACGTCTACCTCGCCGAAGACCAGCTGCTGGGGCGGCAGGTCGCGGTCAAGCTGCTGCACCATCACTTCGCCGAGGACCAGGAGTTCGTCGAGCGCTTCAAGCGCGAGGCGTCGAGCGCGGCGGGCCTCTCGCACCAGAACATCGTCGGCATCTTCGATCGCGGCGAGTGGGAGGGCACGTACTACATCGCGATGGAGTACGTCGCGGGGCGCTCGCTGAAGACGGTCGTGCGCGAGCAGGGCCCGCTCGATCCGGCGCAGGCGATCGACGTCGTGGTCCAGATCCTGCGCGCGGCGCGCTTCGCGCACCGCCGCGGCGTGATCCACCGTGACCTGAAGCCGCACAACGTGATCATCGACGAGGAGGGGCGCGCGCGCGTGACGGACTTCGGCATCGCGCGCGCAGGCGCGTCGGACATGACGCTGACGGGGTCGATCATGGGGACCGCGCAATACCTTTCGCCGGAGCAAGCGCAGGGGCACGTCGTCAGCGGCTCCTCCGACCTGTACTCGATCGGCGTGATCCTGTACGAGCTGCTGACGGGCGCGGTGCCGTTCGACGGCGAGACGGCGGTCGCGATCGCCTTCAAGCAGGTCTCGGCGCAGGCGCGACCGCCGAGCGAGGTCAACCCGGCGGTGCCGCCGGGCCTCGACGCGGTCGTGCTTCGTGCGCTCGCGAAGGACCCGGCGCAGCGGTACGCGGACGCGGACGAGTTCATCGCGGCGCTCATCCGCGAGCGCGAGACGCTGCCCGCCTCGGCGACGACGGCTGGCGCGACGGTGCTCGGCGCCGGTGCGGCGAGCGAGGGCTGGGCGGGCGCGGGCCCGACGGCGCAGATCCCGGCGGGATCGGCGCAGCGGCCCGACGGCGCGCACCCGACGGGCGCGCTGCTGCTGCCGGCGGCGGCGGTCTACGAAGAGCAGCGCGAGGAGCCCGACGACGGTCCGGACGTCAAACGCGTCGTGCTGTGGGGCCTGCTCGCGGCGCTCGTCGTCGGCGCGATCGTCGCGGCGGCGCTGCTGTTGAGCTCGGCGGCGGCGAAGGTGACGGTGCCGAGCGTGACGGGCGAGACCGAACAGGCGGCGTCTGCGAAGCTGCGAGCGGCTGGCCTCGAACCGGCGCCGACGGCGGCGACGAGCGCGAGCGTGGCGAGCGGGCACGTGATCGACCAGACGCCGTCGGGCGGCACGCGCGCGGCGAAAGGGACGCGCGTGAGCATCGCCGTCTCGAGCGGACCGGGAAGCGCGGCGCTGGGGAGCTACGAAGGGCTGACGGCGGCGCAGGCGATCAACAGGCTGCGCGCGGCGGGCTTCAAGCCTTCGCGCAGAGAACAGCCGAGCGCGAAAGTCGCGCAGGGCAAGGTGATCGGCACCGAACCGCCGGCGGGCACGGAGCTGCAGGTCGGCAGCCCGGTCGTCGTGGTCGTCTCGAGCGGCCCGGCGCAGGTACGCGTGCCGGACGTCTCGGGCGATTCGCAGAGCGGCGCGGAAGCGGCGCTGACGGCGGTCGGGCTGTCGGTCGGGGCGGTCACGAAGCAGGAATCGACGACGAGCGCCGGGAGCGTGATCTCGCAGTCGCCGTCGGCGGGGTCGTCGGTGCGGACGGGCACGCCGGTCGAACTGACCGTCGCGAAGGCGTCGAACGAAGTGGCCGTGCCGAAAGTGGTCGGCGAGAGCGAGACCCAGGCGGCTGCGGCGCTTGGTGGAGCGGGATTCCAGCCGACCGTTGTGACGACGCCGACGAGCGAAGAAGCGAAGGTCGGGACCGTTCTCAGACAGAGCCCGACGGCGGGGAAGAAGGCGCGCAAGGGCTCGACGGTGACGTTGACGGTTGGCGCGAAGGCGACGGAAACGACGCCGACGACGACCACGCCGACGACGACGACGACGACGACGAGCACGACGCCGACGGCGCCGGCGGTGGGAGCGCCGCCCGGCTGATGGCATCGGCGCAGGCAGACTCGGGCGCGACAGGTGCGTTTGCGAGCTCGCGGCTGACCGTCGCGCTGCTCGCCGGCGGGCGCTCGTCCGAGCACGAGGTCTCGCTGGCGTCGGGCGCGGCCGTGCGCGACGGGCTGCTCGCGGCCGGCCACGAGGTCGTTTGGGTGCAGATCGAACGCGACGGCGCATGGCGGCGCGAGGGCGCCGGGGAGCCGCTGTCGCTGAGCCCCGGCCGCGGGCTGCTGGGCGCCGACGTCGCGTTCCCGACGCTGCACGGGCGCTTCGGCGAGGACGGCACCGTCCAGGGCCTGCTGGAGATGCTCGACGTTGCGTACGTCGGGGCCGGCGTGGCCTCGTCGGCGCTGTGCATCGACAAGGTGCTGTTCAAGGAGCTGATGGCCGGAGTCAGCGCCCCGCAGGTGCGCTACGCCGATGTGCAGGAGGGCCGTTTTGCGACGCGCTCGGAGGAGGTGCTGGCAGAGTTGGCGCCCCTCGGCCTGCCGGTGTTCGTCAAGCCGGCGCACCTCGGCTCGTCGCTGGGCATCGTCAAGGTGACGGAGGCTCGGCGGCTGCGAGCGGCGCTCGAATCGGCGTTGGCGTACGACGCGCGCGTGATCGTCGAGGCGGCCGCGCCGGGCGTCGAGGTCGAGTGCGCTGTGCTCGGGCTGAGGGCGGGCGAGCGCGCCGATGGCGTCGCGGCGATCGCGTCGACGCCGGGCGAGATCGCCTATGCGACGGACTTCTACGACTTCGACGCGAAGTACGCGGCGGGCGGCATGGAGCTGCTCGTGCCGGCGCGCATCTCCGAGCGCGCCGCCGCGCGCGTTCGCGAGCTGGCGCTCGACTCGTTCGCGCGCAGCGGCTGCGACGGCCTCGCGCGCGTCGACTTCTTCGTCGACGGCGAGGACGTGCTGTTGAACGAGCTGAACACGATGCCCGGGTTCACGCCGACGAGCGTGTACGCGAAGCTGATGGAGGCTTCGGGGGTGGCGTATCCGGAGCTCGTCGACCGGCTTTGCCGGTTGGGGGTCGAGCGGCACGCTGCTCAGGCGGCGCACACGTTCTGACCCGAGCCGTGGAGACCGGCATCCTGCCTTCTGGTCGAGCCGGCCTCCGCCTCTCGTTTCAATTTGTGACCGCTCCGGCCGCCACGGTGGTTACCTGGGCGGCCATCCGGGCCGCCTGATGCGGTGGCCCTGGCCAGTTACTTGAACAGGGTCAATTCGGAGATCGCGGCGGACTCTTCGCCGGGTGGCAGCGTGGTCAGCCAGATCAGGTAGTAGCGGTAGGGCGTGCCGCCGAGGATCGCGATGCGCTGGCTGTTCTTGACGCCGTTGGCGGCGGCGAGCGGGCCGTGCCAACCGCGCTCGGTCAGCGGCGTCGCGTTGCCGTACGCGTAGGACAAATTGATCTTGTCGGCGGCGTAGATCTGCACGTCGAAGCCGGGCGTCGGCGTCTGGATCTCGACGGCGCGCGCGGCGACGCGCGGCGAAGCGTCGAGGTAGACGCCGACGCCGACGCCGCCGGGCTTCTTCAGCGTGCCTTCGTAGTAGTGCGCCGTGCTCCATGTCGTGTTCGGATCGCTGTCGACGACGTTCTGCACGCGATCGTGGTTTTCTGGTTCGGTGCCGAATGGGTTGTAGTCGTGCGCGGCGGTCTGGCTGAGCTGCACCGGCGCCAGCCCCGGGCTGGCGTGAACGTCGGGCGGGACGCCGGTCCCTTTGTGCGCCTGCTGCGCGGCGAGCGCGATCGCGATCGCGACGATCGCGCCGACGAGCGCGAGCGAGGCTGCCCAGCGCCCGGGATGGCGCATACGCCAAGGCAGTCGGCGGCGCGCTTTGCCTGGGAGCGTGCGCAGCACGCTCGTCGCCTCGCCGGTCGCCTGGCCGGCGCGCGAGGCCTCGATTGCGAGCACCTCCTCGAGATCGCTGACCATGCTTTCGGCGTCGGCGTAGCGCCAGTCGAGGTCCTTGGCGACGGCTCGGTCGATCACTGACGCCGTCGCGGCGGAGACGTCGGCGCGTAGCAGCTGCACGTCGGGCACCTGCTCGCGCACGTGGCGCATCGCGACGGCGACGGGTGACGAGCCGGTGAACGGGACCTGGCCGGTCAGCATCTCGTAGAGGACGACGCCCAGCGAGTAGAGGTCGGATTGGCCGGTGACAGGCTGCCCGAGCGCCTGCTCGGGCGAGACGTAGTCGGTCGTCCCGAGCACGCGTCCGGCGACGGTCAGCCCCTCCTCGGTGAGCGTGCGCGCGATGCCGAAGTCGGTGATCTTGGCGCCGCCTTCCGCGCCGATCAGGACGTTCTGCGGCTTGACGTCGCGGTGGACGATCATCCGCTCGTGCGCGGCGCCGAGCGCGCGCGCGATCTCGATCGCGTAGGCGAGCGCCTGCGGGATGTCGAGCGGGCCCTCGCGGCGGATCAGCTCCTTCAGCGTCTCGCCTTCGACGTACTCGAGCACGATGTACGGCGTCCCGCCGCCGTCCTCCGCCGGCTCCTCGCCGGCGTCGATCACCGTCACGATGTGCGGATGGTTGAGCTGTGCGACGGAGCGCGCCTCGCGCCGGAAGCGCTCGAGCTGGTCGGAGTCGGAGGCGATCTCGCGGTGCATCAGCTTGATCGCGACGGGCCGCTCGAGGACGGTGTCGAAGGCGCGATAGACGGTCGACATGCCGCCGCGCCCGATCTGCGCGTCGAGCCGGTAGCGCCCGCCGAGCAGTGTCCCGAGGACGGTCATCGGCTCCTATTGTGCGCGCTTGAGCCGTCGCGGCCGCGCGAGCAGGACGCCGGCGAGCAGCAGGCGGTAGAGCGCAAACGGCAGCAGCGAGCGCAGCACGCGCGCCGGGCGCCGCAGCAGCCGCGCGCTCAGCGATGTCGAGGCGAGCGCGCCGGCGGCGCCGAGCGCGAGTGGAGCGAGCGCGCCTTCGGGGGCGCCGCGGCGCGCGAGCCGCGCTCCCTCGAGCGCGCTCGCGCCGAGCATCACCGGCAGCGCCGCGTGCCACGAAAGCCGCTGCGCGTCGGCGCGCGCGAAGCCGCGCGCGCGCGCGGCGGTCAACGTCGCGCCGTAGCGCGAGATGCCGGGTACGAGCGCGACCGCCTGCGCGAGGCCGAGCGCGAGGCCGTCGGCCGCGCCGGCGTCGTCCTCGCGCCGTCCGCCGCCGCCGGCGCGCACGTCGGCGAGCCCCATCGCGAGCCCGCCCGCCGCGAGCCCGCCGGCGATCGAGCGCGGCCCGCCGAGACGGCGCTCGATCAACGGTCGCAGCGCCAGCCCGGCGAGCGCGGCGGGCGCGAGCGACAGCGCGATCACGACGGCGCGGCGCCGGTCCAGCCGCGTGGCCGCGTCGATCAGCTCGCGGCGCATGTCGAGCGCCAGCGCGACGCCGGCGCCGGCGTGCAGCGCGAGCTCGAACGACTTGCGCAGCTCGGCGTCGAGCTCGGCGTAGGGCCAGCCGAGCAGTAGCGGGATCAGCGTCGTGTGCGCCGAGGAGGAGACGGGGAGCAGCTCGGTCGGCCCCTGCGCAAGGCCGAGCGCGAGCGCATGGCGTAGCGGCAGCGAAGGGCTACCCGGCGGCATCGGCGGCGGGGTCGCTCCTATCGCCGCGCCTCCGCCTGCGCCGGATGATCAGGTAGGCGAGTCCCACGACGACGAGCGCGACGACCGCGTAGTCGACGTAGTCGAAGCTTTTGCGCACGCTCGTCCATTCGTGGCCGACCGCTTCTCCGGCGAGCGCGAGGCCGAGCACCCACGGAATGCAGCCGGCCAGCGTCAGCAGCGTGAAGCGGATGAACGGCATCCGCGCGACGCCGGCTGGCAGTGAGATGAATGTGCGGATGATCGGCAGCATGCGGCTGAAGAAGATCGCCGGCGCGCCGTAGCGCTCGAACCAGCGGTCCGCCCATTCGATGTGGCTCGGCTTCAGATGCAGCCAGCGTCCATGGCGTTCGACCAACTCCAGGCGCCCGGCGCGGCCTACCCAGTAGGCGATCGCCGAGCCGACCAGGTTGCCGAGCACGCCGGCGGCGACGATCCCGAGCAGCGTCAGATGGTGATGCGCGGTGCTCTGGCCCGGTTCGGCGACGGCGAAGCCGGCGAACAGCATCGTCGCCTCGGACGGAATCGGGACGCACGCGCTCTCGGCGAGCATCAGGACGAAGATCGCCGGCAGACCCGCGTCGCGGACGAAGTGCCAGGCGACGTTGACGAGCGATTCGGAGATCGAAGCGAGGACCATCGCCGGGGCACGATACCTGGGGCTTCGGCGAGCGGCGCCGTCCGTGTGAGGCTTCTCATTCGGGTTCGTGGGGGACCTTTTGACCGGCATCCTGCCTTCTGGCCGAGCCGGCCTCCACTTCTCGTTTTAATTTGTGACCGCTCCGGCCGCCACGGCAGTCACCTTGCCGGCCATCCAGGCCGGCCTAACTGCGACTTCCGCGCGATGCGCACTACGGTCTCGGGGTGCGCATCTGGGTGGATTTGACGAACAGCCCGCACGTGCTGGTCATGCGGCCGGTGATCGAGCTGCTGCGCGCGGACGGGCACGAGGTGCGTGTGACGGCGCGCGACTTCGCGCAGACGCTCGCGCTGTGCGAGCGGCTGGGGATCGAGCACACGGCGGTCGGGCGCCATCGCGGCGAGCGGCTCGGCGCGAAGGCGGTCGGGCTCGCGTCGCGCTCGGCGGCGCTCGTGCAGTGGGCGCATGCGGAGCGGCGCACGGCGGGCGGGCGCGACTTCGACATCGCGCTCGGGCACGGCTCGAACGACGTGTCGCTCGCGGCGGCGCTGCTGCGCGTGCCGAGCTCGACGATGTTCGACTACGAGTGGGCGGCGGTTCAGCACCACGTCAACTGCCGTCTCGCGCGCGCGGTCGTCGTGCCCGACGCGATCCCGCCGGAGCGCCTGCATAGGTACGGCGCGCGCGGGAAGATCCGCCAGTACACGGGGCTCAAGGAGGAGTACTACCTGGCGGACTTCGAGCCGGACGAGGCAGTCCTCGGCGAGCTCGCGCTCGATCGCGCTCGGCCGATCGTCGTCGTGCGCACGCCGCCGGAGGTCTCGCTGTACCACCGCTTCGAGAACGACCTGTTCGCGCGCGTGCTCGACGTCCTGCGCGCGGCGGCCGTCGAGCGCGGGATCCAGCCGGTCGTGCTGCCGCGCGTCGCCTCGCAACGCGCCGAGCTCGCCGGCGTGCCTGGGTTCGTCGTGCCCGAGCGAGCGATCGACGCGCAGTCGCTGATCGCCTTCGCAGACCTCGTGATCTCGGCCGGCGGGACGATGAACCGCGAGGCGGTCGCGCTCGGTGTGCCCGTCTACACGACGTTCGAGGGCCGTCCGGGCGCCGTCGACGAACGGCTGATCGAGCGACGGCGCATGCGCCGGCTCGAGGACCCCGAGCGCCTCGAGCTGGGCAAGCGGGCGGCCGACGAGGGCGGCGAACGGGTGCGTCGCGATCCGCGCGCGCTCGTGCGGCTGCTGCTCTCGCCCGTCGCCGACTGACGTCGGGCGTGCCTGACGACGCAGGCGACGCTTACAATTCCGTGGATGCGCCGACGGATCCGCTCGGCGGCCGTTCCCCTGCACCGTCACTTGCTGCCCCAACTCGCGGTGGACGGGGCGTTGGTCGCGACTGCGTACTACCTCGCGTTCCAGCTGCGCTTCGAGCACGGCCCGACCGGCTATTACGCCGTTCTGCGCGAACGCACGATCTGGTGGGTGCTGGCGGGGAGCCTGCCCGTGCTCATGCTCGCGCGTGTCTACCAGCGACGCTGGCGCTACTCGGGCCAGCGCGACTACGAGGCGGTCGCGCGTGGGGTGCTGGCCGTCGTGCTGCTGACGGTCGTCGGCGTCGAGGTGTTCCGCCCGGTTCACCACTACCGCAGCACCGCGGCGGTGGCGGTGCCGAACGGCGTGATCATCCTGTTCGCGCTGCTCGCGCTCGTGCTCCTCGTCGGCGTGCGCGCGCTCGCGCGCAGCGTCTACGAGCGCCGGCTGCTGGCCGGATTCGGCAGCGGCAAGGACCAGCGCAGCGTGCTGATCGCCGGGGCCGGCGACGGCGGGCGGCTCGTGCTGCGGGAGATCGTGCGCAATCGCGGGCTCGGGTTGACGCCGGTCGGCTTCGTCGACGACGATCCGGCGAAGCGGCGGCTGCGGATCGACGGCGTACGCGTGCGCGGCAACACCGAAGGCGACCTGCCGCGGATCCTCGACGACTCAGAGCCCGACGAAGTGATCATCGCGATTCCGTCGGCGCCGGGCTCGACGCGCGCGCGGATCGTGCGCGAGTGCCGCACACGCGGGATCCCGGTGCGGACGCTGCCGACCGTGTTCGAGCTGCTGCAGACGCGTGGCGCGCTCGCGCGCCAGATGCGCGAGGTGCGCGTCGAGGACGTGCTCGGGCGCGAGCCGGTGCAGATGGAGCTCGACCGCGTCGGCGCGTACCTCGCCGGTGAGACCGTGCTCGTGACCGGCGCCGGCGGGTCGATCGGCGCCGAGCTGTGCCGCCAGATCGCACGCGTCGAGCCGCACCGGATCGTGCTGCTCGACCACGCCGAGGACAACCTGTTCTCGATCGAGCGCGAGCTGCAGGACGAGCGCCACGTGTCGCCGTCGATGCTCTCGGCGGTGCTCGCCGACTGCAAGGAGGAGGAGCGGATCCGCGAAATCTTCAGCGAGCACCGCCCGACGATCGTGTTCCACGCCGCGGCGTACAAGCACGTCGGCCTGATGGAGGCGAACCCGATCGAGGCGGTGCGCAACAACGCGATCGCGACGCGCGTCGTCGCGCACGTCGCGGGCGAGCTCGGCGCGGAACGGTTCGTGCTCGTGTCGACCGACAAGGCGGTCGCGCCGGCGACGGTGATGGGCGCGTCGAAGGCGCTCGCCGAGTTCGCGCTCGAGGCGGCCAGCGGGCGCTTCCCGGGCACTTGCTACGCGGCGGTGCGCTTCGGCAACGTGCTGGGGTCGTCGGGCAGCGTCGTGCCGATCTTCCGCCGCCAGATCGAGCGCGGCGGCCCGGTGACGGTGACCGACGAGCGGATGACGCGCTACTTCATGACGATCCCCGAGGCGGTGCAGCTGATCATCCGCAGCGGCGCGCTCGCGCGCGAAGGCCGCGAGCAGACCTCCTCGAACGGAACGCCGTCGGGCGTCGACGTCGCCGGCGCCGCGAGCGCCACGCCGACGTGCGCGGAGGTGTTCGTGCTCGACATGGGCGAGCCCGTCAGGATCCTCGACCTGGCGCGCGCGATGATCGAGCTGTCGGGGCTCGACCCCGAGCGCGACATCGAGATCGAGGTCGTCGGACGCCGCGCCGGCGAGAAGCTGCACGAGGAGCTGTACAACAGCTACGAGCGCGCGCGACCGACGAGCGCCGAGAAGATCCTGCGCGCCGAGCGCGAGCCGCTCGGCGCGGAGGCGGTCGAGTCGATGTTCGCCGAGATCGGGCTGCTCGTGCTGGAGGGCGACGCGGCGGGGCTCGCGGCGAAGGTGTCAGAGCTTTCGGCGCTCCACGTCGAGGCCAGCGCCGGCTCCTCGCGGTTGCGCTCGCCGGTCGTCGAGGAGCCGCGCGAGGACGTGCGCGGTGCGCCTGCCGCCCTCATACACTCTCCGGATTCATGATCTCGACGCCGCTCGCGCTCTCGCTCTCGAGCTCGCTCACCCAGGTCGGCGCGATCGCCGCTTTCGCCGCGCTGCTCGGGATCGCGATCCTCTCGCTGCTCGTCTTCTCGCAGGCGCGCGAGCTGCGCCGCCTGCGCGAGTGGGCCGGCCGCGCGCCCGAGCGCGCGGCTGAGACCGAGCAGCGCGTGAGCGCGGCCGCCGCGGCGCGCACCTCGCAGCCGAACGTCGCCGCGCAGTCGGTGCGCCCGGTGCCGCGCGCGGTGCCGCTCAACAGTCGCCCGGTCGGAGCGGCGGGAACGGCGACGCCCGCCGCCGTCCCCGGGCAGCCGGTCATCGCATCGCCGGCTCAGCCCGGCGTGCCGCAGACGCCTCACGCGACGCCGGGCACGTCGCCGGCGACGGTCGCGGCGAGCGCGGCGACGGCGAAGGGGACCGACGGTGCTGCGGATGCGACCCCGGCGCAGGCGCCGGCTGACGGCGGCACGCCGACGGGCGCCCCGCAGCAGCTCGCGGCGTCGACGGGCACGCCGGCGCCTCCGGCTCAGGCGCAGCCGAGCGACGCGCCGCCGACGCAACCGGCGACCTCCGCCCCAGCGGCGCCAACCTCCACGACGACGCCCGGCGCAGGCGCGCCGGCGACGGTCGCGCCGGCGACGGTCGCGGCCACGGCGACGGTCGCGAAGGCGCCCGCGCCACGTTCGCCGACGCCGCCGGCGCGCCCGACCGCGCCGCCGCCTCCGGTGAGCGCGCCGGTCAGCGCGCGAGCCGCGCAAGCGGTGGCCGAGGGCGCGGTCGCGAGCAAGGTCATCGCGGAGCCGGCGCGCGCGGCGCAGGCGCCGCGCAGCGCGGCGGCGATCTCGGCCGGCGAGCGCCAGCAGGCGCGCCCGACGGCGCCTTCGGCAGCGCGCCGCGGCGGCGATCCGCCGGTGCGCCACTACCGCGCGGAGCGCCGCTCGCCGGCGCGCGCGACGCTGCTGATCGTCGGCGGCCTGATCGTCGCCATCGCGGCGATCGTCGCCGTCGTGCTGGCGCTCGGCGGCAGCTCGAAGGGAGGCGGCTCGCCGTCGGCGAGCACGATCAGCTCGGAATCGACGAGCACGACGACGAGCACGAAGCACCGCGCGAGCAGCACGGCCGGAAGCTCGTCGGCCGCGAGTGGGGCGGCGGCCACGACGAGCGTCGCCGTGCTGAACGGGACGAGCACGACGGGGCTCGCGCACCGCGTCTCGGCGGAACTGCGCCAGCATGGTTATGCGAAGGCGACGCCGCTCAGCGGCACGCCGCCGGGGGCGAATCAGGTGACGGTCGTCGAGTACGCGAACGGACACCAGGCCGAAGCGCAGAGCGTCGCGCGCTCGCTCGGCGTCTCGCAGGCGCAGCCGATCGAAGGGACGGTCTCCTCGATGGCAGGGTCGGCGACGGTCGTCGTGATCGTCGGCCTCGACAGAGCCTCCAACTCGCCATAGGCGCATTCCTCGACATTCCGGAGCGCTCGGCGAAGCCGCGCGAGCGGGGGCTGACGCATGTGATCGACCGCGGACTGTCGGTCGCGGAGGTCGACGGTCTGCTCGAGGTCGCCGGCGCGTGCGTCGACATCGTCAAGCTCGGCTGGGGCACGGCGCTCGTCAGCGGCAACCTCGAGGCGAAGCTTGCGCGCTACGCCTCGCACGAGATCCCGGTCGTGCTCGGTGGGACGCTGACGGAGCTGGCGATCAGGCAGAACCGCGTCGACGGCCTCGTCGCGTGGCTGCGTGAGCTCGGGCTGCGCCACGTCGAGATCTCCGACGGGACGATCCCACTCGCGCCGGAGCGCAAGCGCGCGCTGATCGAACGGCTGTGTGATGAGTTTGTCGTGCTCGCCGAGGTCGGCAACAAGGATGCGGACTTCATCATGGCGCCTTACGTATGGGTCGAACAGATCGAGCGCGACCTCGACGCGGGCGCGTGGAAGGTGATCACGGAGGCGCGCGAGTCGGGCAACGCCGGCATCTATCGCGCCGACGGCGAGCCGCGCACGGGGCTGATCGATGAGATCGCGCACGCGATCGCCCCCGAGCGGCTGATCTTCGAGGCGCCGCTGCGCCCGCAGCAGGTGTGGCTGCTGACGCGCTTCGGCACGGAGTGCAACCTCGGCAACATCGCGCCTGACGACGTGCTGTCGCTCGAGACGCTGCGCCTCGGCCTGCGCTCGGACACGGTCGAGCGCTTCGCGCTCGACGGCGGCGATGAAGCGGCCGGGGGGACGGCCGCGGTCGATTGACCGCGGCCGTCGGCGCCGCCGGGCGCGGCCGTGCGGCGGACACGGCGACCGAGCGCCTCGCGCGCACGATCTTCGCGCTGCTCGTGCTCGCGTGCTTCGTCGCGTTCTTCCTGACGCAGCACCTCAAGCACACGCCGACGGTCGTGCAGTCGTTCAAGCTGACGACGAGCTTCTCGCCGATGCCCGCGGGGCATGTCAAAGAAGAGAAGATCTCGTTCAAGCTCGCGCGCGCGGACGCGGCGACGGTGACGATCATCGACTCGACGGGCGCGACGGTCGCGACGTTGCTGAGCGACTACCCGATGAAGCGCTACAAAGCGCTCTCGCTTCGTTGGAACGGACGCCGTGGGACGGCGCGCTCGTACTCGCTCGTGCCCGGCCCGAACGGCAAGCCGGCGCTGTCGGCGCGGCTCCACGGTCCGCGGGCGCCGGCCGGCGAATACCGCGTGCGCGTGAGCCTGCGCGCACAGCGCCGCACGGTGCTCTCGCCACGCGGCTTCAAGCTGGTGCGCGAATGAGAGCGCGCGCGGGCCGCGGAGCGCGCTCGTGAGCGCGGCGTCGTTCTCGGCGACGTCGCTGAGCCCGAGCGTGGTCGTCGGCGCGGCGCTCGGCGCGGCGGTCGTGATCGCGGCGCTCGTCGTCGTGATGCGCCGGCACGCCGAAGCGTTCCCGCTGCTGGCGATCCTCG
>DATHND010000086.1:0-9033 GCA_035486335.1 Solirubrobacteraceae bacterium | reverse complement strand
TGTCGCAGTCCTTCGTCCCCCTCACAACGCCCCACGACCCAAGCGCCAAGCCACCGATGACGACGAACCGCACCTTCGCCTGAACAAGACGACCGAGAAGCTCGTCGAACAGCGGCGCGCTCAATGGGCGCGCCGCGCAGCATCGCGCAACTCAAACAGCTTGCGCGCCAGCGAGATCGTCTCTTGGAGGTTCACTACAAGCGGCCGCCGCCCATCCTCACGCAGCCGCAACCGCCGCACGCGCTCGCCCGCCTCGTCATGCGCTTGACCCTTCGCCTGCTCAGCCATTGAGCCAAACACTACCGAGCCCATCACCCACGACAAAGGGGGCAGCCGGCAGGCATCCCACGTGCCGCTCGTGCGCATCGACGGGAAACGGAGAGGGAGGGATTCGAACCCTCGAACGAGGTTGACCCCCGTTACGCGATTTCCAGTCGCGCCCGTTCAACCGCTCCGGCACCTCTCCAGCGATGGGGCGACCACGAAGGCTACGACACGCGCGCCACGCCCGTTGGTAGGCTCCGCGCAATGGTTCTCGCGATGATCAACAGAGCGCTGTACACCGACATCGGCCTGATCGCGACGTTCGGCGGCATCGGCGTGATCGTCAACGTCATCGTCGTCTACATCGCGATCCAGATTCGCGGCGAGCGCCAGCAGAACAAGGAATACCGCGAGCAACTGCTCAACCAGTAGTCGCCGCGCGCGGCTCGGCCTCGCGCTCAGATGATGTAGACGGGCGTGCCGACGGGCGACTTTTCGTACAGCGCGATCACGTCGGGGATCCGCATTCGCACGCAGCCGTGCGACGCGTCGTGGCCGATCGAGCTGTACTCGCTCGGGTCGATCCCGTGGATGCCGGCGCCGCCGTCGAACGACATGAAGCGCGCCTTCAGCGGGTCGGATGGTCCGGGCGGCACGACGGTCCCGGCGAGCGCGCCGGCCCACGATTTCTTCGGCACGTACCACGGCGGGTTCACCTGCTCCCATTGGACGTGGTACAGCCCGGCCGGCGTTTCGAGCCCTTCCATGCCGACGGCGATTTCGTACGTTTTCGCGAGTTTCAGGCGTTCGTAGAAGCGCAGCCTGAATTCGGCGCGGTCGATGACGATGTACGCCGGGTAGCCGCCCGCCAGCTGCGAGGTCGTGACGGCCGGCTCGAGCACGTGCGTCGGCACGGAGACCGCCCGGCCGGCGCCGCTCGCGGCGAGCGCGTGCTCGACGCGTGCGCCGAGCCTCGCGTCGTCGACGGCGATCCCGCTGGCGGACGGCACGGCGCTCAGCCCGCTTGCGCTCGGCGCGACGCGCGCGTCGCGCGTCGCGCGCTCGATCGCGCCGCGCACGCGCGCGGTCAGCCGCGCGACGGCCGCATGCGAGTAGCGCACGTCGAGCGGCACGTCGAGCGCGACGGCGCCGTCGGTCAGCTCGCGCAGCGTGCGCGCGAAGATCGACCCTCGGCGGCTCGCAGTGAGCGCGCGCGCAACGAGCGACCGCGCGTCGACGGTCACGCCGGCTTCGCGCGAGCCGAGCGTCCAGACGCGTTTGCCGGAGCGCACCTCGACGGGCCGTTCGAGCGGTGCGATCAGCTCGCGCTGGACCTTCGCGCGCGCGGCCGCCTCGCTGAGGCCGCCGACCGGCACGCCGCCGATCCTGACGCCGGCGGCGATCTCGTCGCGGCGCGTGTGGTCGTAGAGGAACATCGCCGCGATCAGCAGCGCAAGCAAGCCGAGCGCGAGCGCGAGCGCGATCGGAACGCGGCGCGGGCGTCGCGCGCGGGCGTCCGTGCGCGATCCGCGCGAGCGCGGCGAGGACGGAGGCGGCGGCGATGCGATCGTGGGCGCGCTCATCTGGCTCCTGAACGGCGAACGAGCGGCCGCGATCTCGCCGGCCGCACGTCACGCGAGTGTACGTTCACGCGGCGCGCGCGAATCGCGCTGCAAGCGGCGTTTCAGGAGCGCGCTCAGGCGCCGGGGGCCTGCTCGCGTTCGCGCGCTTCTTGCGCGTGCGTCTCTTCGCGCGCGCGCCGGTACTCGTTGACGACGATGTCTGTCAGCTCCTCGACCGACGTCTCGGACGTCGGCTTGTCGAGCGCGATCACGCCGTCCTGGATCATGCTGACGCGGTCGCACGCCTGCAGCACGTGGACGTAGTTGTGCAGGATCATCACGATCGAGACTTTGCCTTCGCCCTTCAGGCGCGCGACGAGGTCGAGGATCTGCGCGCCCTCTTTCGCGCCCATCGCGGCGAGCGGCTCGTCGAGCAGGATGATGTCGGCGTCGCCGTTGACGACGCGCGCGACGGCGATCGCCTGGCGCTGGCCGCCGGACAGCCGCGCGACGGCGACGTCGATCCGCGGGATGTTGATGCCGATCTCGTCGAGCGCCGTGCGCGCTTCGCGCTTCATCTGGCGATTGGCGAGCAGCGGAAACGGCTTCAGCAGGCGCTCGCGGCGCAGGTACAGGTTGTGATAGACCGACAGTTCGTCGATCAGCGCGAGGTCCTGGAAGACCGTGTCGATCCCTTTCGCGCGCGCGTCGTCGACGCTCTTCGGCTCGTACGGCTCGCCGCGCAGGAACATCTGGCCGGAGTCCTGCTTCTGGAAGCCGGTGATGATCTTGATCAGCGTCGACTTGCCGGCGCCGTTGTCGCCGAGCAGCCCGAGCACCTCGCCCTTCTTCAGGTGCAGGTTGATGTCGCGCAGCGCCGTCACCGGGCCGAAGCGCTTGGCGATGTGCTCGACGCGCAGGACGTCGTCGGGCGCGCTCGACGGCGGGACTACGTCGGGCGCTTCCGCCTCGGGGATCGCGCCTTTCGGCTCGGCCGGGTCAACCACTGCCGCTGTGCCCCCTGCGCGCGCGGCTCACGTAGACGTTCGCGCTCATCGCGACGATCACGGCGAGGCCGGTGTAGAACAGCAGGTAGTTGGCGTTGACTCCCTGCAGGATCAGGCCGTCCTTGAGAATCCCGAGGAACAGCGCGCCGATCAGCGCGCCGACGATCGTGCCGGAGCCGCCGGTCAAGAGCGTGCCGCCGATCACGCCGGCGGCGACTGCGAGGAACAGGATTTCGTTGGCGCCGGCCGGGTCGGGCTGGACGGTCGCCGAGCGGACCGCCTCGAAGATCCCGACGAGCGCGGCGGTCAGGCTGCAGAGCATGTAGTTGCGGATCATCACGAGCTTGACCTGCACGCCGGCCTCGGCCGCGCCGAGCTTGTTCGAGCCGATCGCGACCGTATACAGCCCCCAGCGCGTGAACGTCAGCACGACCTGCAGGATCGCGACGATCGCGACCGCCCAAATGATCTCCGCGTACGTGCCGCCGCCGAACACCTTTCCGAACGTGCCGAGCGGCGGCTGCGCGCCGGGCGTCGCGACGGGTGTCCCGTGCGAGATGATCAGCGCGAGCCCCTCGAACGTGAACAGCATCGCGAGCGTCGCGACGAACGAGTTGATGCCGATCACGGCGACGAAGAAGCCGTTGAGCGCGCCGACGACCATGCACAAGAGCAGCGTGACGATCACGCCCGGCACGAGGCCGAAGCCGAGGCTCGTGTCGAGCTTGTAGAAGAGGATCGGCGCGAACAGGTACATCGCGCCGATCGACAGGTCGATCTCGCCGAGGATCATCACGAACACCTCGCCGGCGGCGAGGATCGCGAACGGCGCGAAATACGGCAGCAGCGTCTTGAAGTTCGTGCCGGTGAAAAAGCTGCTCGTGTTCGCCGAGAAGTAGATCGCCGTGATGATCGTCACGACGATGATCGAGCCCTCGCGCAGCGAGACGACGCGCTCGAACACCTGCCGCCGGGTGGGAGCCCGGAGCGAGTGCTCCGAGCCCCCCGGGGCGGCGGGCGGCGTCTGGGCGGCCGACCCTCCCGCGACGCTTGCCATCTCCGCTCCTCTCAGCCGTTCCGCGCCTAGGCGATGACCTTGGCGGCAGTCGCGGTGCCCTCGTAGCGCGATTTGCTGCTGACGTACGGCGCGACCGTTTCCTTGTTCAGGAACTTCAGGCCGGTGTCCGTTTCGGCGAGGCCGGTCAGCGTGCCGGAGACCTTGTACATGAACAACTGCAGCACCGGCAGGAAGCCCTGCAGGTAGGGCTGCTGGTCGATCGTGAATTCGATGTCGCCGGCCTTCAGCAGGTTCTGCGTCTGTTCGGTCAGGTCAAAGCCGCCGGCCTTGACGCCTTTCGCGGCGAGACCGTACTTCTGCATCACTTTCGCAAGCGATTCCGTCGAGCCGCCGTCGACGGCGTACATGCCCTTTGTGTTTTTGTGGCCGACCCAGTACGCGTCGATCGTCGAGAGCTCGCCCGGGACGGCGGCGCCGGTCGCGACCGTGTGCAGCGTGATCGGCTTGCCCGACGCTTTGACGGCCGCTTCGGCGCCTTCGATGCGCGGCTGCAGATTGGCCGAGCCGGGCGTCGCGATGAACAGCGCGACTTCGCCGGAGCCGACGTCCGAGACGATCCGTTCGCCCATCTTTTCGCCGGCCTTGCGGAGGTCCTGGCCGATGTAGGAGAGACGCGCGTTGCCGGGCGCGTCGGCGTTGTACGCGACGACCGGGATGCCCGCCTTGATCGCCGCTTCGACCGGCGCGTTGAACGCGTGCAGGTCGATCAGCGACACGGCGATGCCGTCCGCTTTCGCCGTGACGGCGCTGCTCAGCGCGTTGACCATCTGGTTGACGTTGCTGCTTTCCGAGCCGGTCCACTGGTAGGAGCAGCCGAGCAGGCTCGAAGCGTCGGCCGCGCCGTACTGCGTCGGCGTGAAGAACGGGTTCGTCGTGACGTGGTTGACGAACACGAATTTGTAGCTCGCGTGCGACCCGAACACGCTCGCCGAGCCACCGCCGCCGCCCGACGCGCTCGACCCGCACGCGGCGAGCAGCGTGCTGACGGAGCCGGCGGCGACGCCGGTCAACGCGGTCCGGCGCAGGAACGCGCGCCGGTCGAACCCCGGACGATCGATCACCGTCGAGTCGGCGTACCCGTGAAGCCTCGCGGCCTCAAGACCCTGATCGCTCTCTGCCATGACAACTCTCCTCTACTCGAGGGCCGCGCCTCCTCCGCGCCGCACCCGCCGTTGTATGTGGCGTATCTACCTGGCGAATCTATCCCTTCAGTCAAGCACTTGCCTCGACTTTTTCCGGTCTACGTCGAAATCCCCTGTTGTGGGCGCAAGAACACGGCGCGCTATACCCTCGGGCGATGGCCTCCGGCTCCGCCACGCCGTCCGCCGAGGAGCCGCCGCGCGACCCGACGCGCGCGGCCGATGAGCCCGCGCAGGGCGCCGGCGACGTCGGCGAGCCGCCGCTCGGCGACGAGCGCTACGGCCCGCTGCGCGTGCTGCGCACGCACAAAGACGACGGCCGCGCGCTGACCATCTACAGCCACACGCCGAGCGAGCGCGCCGAGGCGAGCGCGGCGAGCGAGCGCAGCGAGGCAAGCGCGCCGCGCGAGACGCCTGCGCCGGAGCCGGAGCCGGAGCCGGGAGCGTGAGCAAGCTGCGCTTCAACGAGCTGCGCGGCGAGCAGGTCGTGTACGCGATCGACCGCCAGGACCGCACGTTCCTGCCCGACCGCGAGCACTGCCCGCTCGACCCGACGCGCGCGGGCGGGCCGCCGACGGAGATCCCGTACTCGGCGTTTGAGATCGCCGTGTTCGACAACCGCTTCCCGGCGTTCGAGTCGCCGCACGGCGCGGCTGAGGTCGTCGTTTACAGCGACCGTCACGACGGCTCGCTCGCGACGCTCGCGCCCGAGCGCGCGGAGGCGCTGATGTGGGTCTGGCGCGACCGCTACGAAAAGCTCGGCGCGCGCGAGGACGTCGAGTACGTGATGATCTTCGAGAACCGCGGCGTCGAGGTCGGCGTCACGCTGCATCACCCGCACGGGCAGATCTACGGCTACCCGTTCATCCCGCCGACGCCCGAGCGCGAGCTGGCGGCCGACGAGCGGCTCGGCGGGTGCGCGCCGTGCGAGCTGCTGCGCCGCGAGCTGGCCGACGGCGAGCGCGTGCTGCTCGCCGACGAGCGCGTCGTCGCGTACGTGCCGCACGCGGCGCGCTGGGCGTACGAAGCGCACGTCGTGCTGCGCGAGCACCGCCCGAGCCTGCTCGAGTGCGACGCCGAGGAGCTGCGCGCGCTGGCCGGCGCGCTGCAGTCGCTCGTGCGCGGCTACGACGCGCTGTTCGAGCGGCCGTTCCCGTACGTGATGGTCGTCCACCAAGCGCCGGCCTTCGGCGGGCGCGACGGCGCGGCGCGGCGCGGGCACGTGCACGTCGAGTTCTACCCGCCGCTGCGCACCGCCGAGAAGCTGAAGTTCCTCGCCGGCTCCGAGCAGGGCGCGGGGACGTTCATCTCCGACACGCTGCCCGAGGAGACTGCGCTCGCGCTGCGCGAGGCGATCGCCCGTGCCGCGTGAGCGCGCACGCGCGTTCGCACCGGGGCGCGTCAACCTGATCGGGGAGCACACCGACTACAACGGCGGCCTCGCGCTGCCGTTCGCGATCTCGCGGGGAGTCGTCGTCGACGCCGTGGCGAAAGAAGATCGTCGCGTTCGCGCGCATGCGCTCGATTTGGATGAAGAAGACAGCTTTTCGCTGGATGACCGCACGCGCGGCGAGGATTGGCGTGCGTTCGTGCGCGGCGCGTTCGCCGTGCTGAGCGACGCCGGCTGGCGGCCGCCCGGCGCGCTGCTTCAGATCGGCGGCGACCTGCCGCGCGGCGCCGGGCTGTCGTCGTCGGCCGCGCTCGAGGTCGCGCTGAGCCTCGCGCTGCTGTCGCTCGCCGGCGTCGCTGTGCAACCGGGTGCGGACGAGGGTGCGGACGAGCCGGCGCGCGCCGGCGGCGCGCCCGATGAGCTCGGCCGGCGCGAGCTCGCGCGCCTGTGCGCGCGCGTCGAGAACGATTGGGTCGGAGCGCAGACGGGGCTGCTCGACCAGCTCGCGTCGCTCCTCGGCGCCGACGAGCACGCGCTGCTGATCGACTTCGCAACGCTCGCGATCGAGCCGGTGCCGCTGCGCCTGCACGGCTGGCGGCTGGTCGTGCTCGACTCGGGCGAGCGCCACGCGCACGCCGGCGGCGCCTACAACGCGCGGCGCGCCGAGTGCGAGCGCGCGCGCGAGCTGCTCGGCGTCGAGACGCTGAGCGACGCGAGCGCCGACGCCGTCGCGCGGCTGCCGGCGCCGCTGCGCGAGCGCGCCGAGCACGTGCTCTTCGAGAACGCGCGCGTGCGCGCGGCGACGCGTGCGCTGCGCGCCGACGACCTCGTCGCGCTCGGCGAGCTGCTGAACGCCTCGCATTCGAGCCTGCGCGACCTGTTCGCGGTCTCGACGCCAGCCGTCGAGGCGGCCGTGCGGCGCCTGCTCGACGCCGGCGCGGTCGGCGCGCGGATCGTCGGCGGCGGCTTCGGCGGCTGCGTGCTCGCGCTGTTCGCGCCCGGCGCGACGCCGCCGCCGGGCGCGCTCGAAGTGCACCCCGGCCCCGGCGCGCACCTGCTCGATGCGTCGTAGTCCGGGCTGGAGCGGAGATGTATGTCGCGTTGCGCGAGCCGATAGCAATTGCTATCGGGCAACGCGAACGCGGAATGACCCTCCGCAGCCGCGCGCCGACCGCTCGTCAGAGCCGTGCGGCGACGAGCGCGCAGGCGGTCGCGACGACCGCGAACGACAGCGCCGCGAGCGCGCGGTCGAGCGGCGCGAGCAGCGCCGCGAGCGACAGCTCTTCGACGCTGCCGTCGGCGCCCGTGCGCGAGCCGCTGAGCGAGCGCGTGCGGCGGCGCAGCTCGCGCGCGGGCGTCGACAGGCGCCGCTGGGCGACGCTCATCGCGAGGCAGCCGGCGGCGATCAGCACGCCGGGCAGCGCGATCCGCTCGGCGTCGGCGAAGTAGCCGGTGAACGCCGGAAACGCCCCCCACCCGATCGCGAACCACGCGTCGCCGTGGAAGCGCCCGCCGGCGAGCTCGAGGTTGTACGCCGGCAGGAACAGACAGCCGGCGAGCACGAACGGCGCGAGCCACGGCGTCACGACGATCGCACCGGCGACGCCGATCGCAAGCGCGCCGAGACCGCCGAGCACGGCTGCGGCGATCAGCGCGCGCTCGCCGAAGCGCGTCCCGAGCGGGCGCCCGTGCAGCTCGTCGAGCGCGTGCGCGCAGACGCCGACCGCGAGCGCGAACGCGGCGAGCCCCCACAGCAGGCGGTCGACGTGCACGCGCGGAGCGACGGCGGCGCCGAGCGCGAAGTAGCTGAGGTGCCAGGCCGTGTACGGCGGGTGCAGCAGCGTCAGCGCATCGCCGAGACGTCCGCCGCCGAGCGCGTAGAACGCCGGGCGCTCAGGCGCCGCGCGCATCGACGCCCTCGCCCGGCCGTCGCGCGCCCGACGCTCAACGCGTGCGCACATCGATGCCTCTCGTCCCGCAGATCACGACGCCGCCGCCGAAGCTCATGCGCCGCACGGTCACGTCGATCAGGCCGGCGTCGCGCCAGTAGCCGACGATCGCCGCCAGCGGGTGGCGCTCGTAGAAGCCACGGATGCTCGGGCCGAGGAAGCGCCCGACTTCGGCCCACTCGCGCGATGCGAGCCGCCCGAGCGTCGGCAGCCCGACGGCCGTGTACAGCCGCCACGCCGCTCGCGCCGGCGCGAGCGGCGGCACGCCGAACTCGAGCGAGCCGACGCGCGCGCCCGGCTTGACGACGCGCGCGAGCTCGCGCAGTGTCGCGGACGGGTCCTCGACGTAGCGCAGCAGGTACGTGAACGTCAGCGCGTCGAAGCTTCGATCGGCGAACGGCAGCCGCTCGGCCTCGCCCTCGACCAACTCGACGCGGCGCTCGTCGGCGAACCGCGCACGCGCGGCGGCGAGCATCTCCGGGCTCTGGTCGAGGCCGACGACCGTGCAGTCGCCGCGCGCGGCGAGCAGCTCGGCGGCGACCATGCCGGTGCCGGTCGCGACGTCGAGCACGCGCGCGCCCGGCGGCGGCGCGACGGCGGCGACCAGCGCGCGGCGCCAGCGCGGGTCCTGGCCGAAGCTGAGC
>DATHND010000085.1:0-4972 GCA_035486335.1 Solirubrobacteraceae bacterium | reverse complement strand
CTGGCGGATCGCCTTGAAGGTCTGCTCGTCGTCGTAGGGGATCCGCGAGAGGTCCACCGGGTGGGTGCGATGACGCGCGATCAGCTCGACGCAGCGTTCGACCGCGGAGAGCATCCCGAGCCCCAGCAGGTCGATCTTCAGTAAGCCGGCGTCCGCACAGGAGTCCTTGTCCCACTGCAGCATCTGCCGCCCCGCCATCGCCGCCGGCACGACCGGGCAGCAGTCGATCAACGGGCGCGTCGCGATGATCATCCCGCCCGAGTGCTGCGAGAGGTGGCGCGGCAGCCCGTGCGCCTCCTCGACGAGGCGTTCGAGCCAGCGCCAGCGCTCCGAGCGCGGCGCGGCGCCGGCCCGTGACGAGCCCTCGCCGCCCCCACCGCCCGCGCCTGCGGCCTGCCGCTGCCCCCCGAGCCCCGTGCCGTGCTCAGCCCCGCCATAGCGCTCGGCGCCGCGCGCCGCGCGCTCGATCTCGCCCGGCGGCAGGCCGAGCACCTTGCCGAGCTCGCGGATCGCGCCGCGCGCGCGGAACGTCGGGAACGCGGCGACGAGCGCCGCGTGATCGCTTCCGAAGCGCTCGTGCACGCGCGGGATCAGCACCTCGCGGATGTCGCGCGGGAAGTCGAGGTCGATGTCGGGCAGCCCGCGCAGGTCCTCGTGCAGGAAGCGGCCGAGCGTCAGCTTGTTGGCGATCGGGTCGATGTGCGAGAGGCCGATCAGGTAGCAGACGAGCGACGAGACCGACGACCCCCGCCCCCGCCCGGGCGCCAGCAGCGCGCGCACCGAGTCGGGCCCGCGCACCTCGCGCGCGACCTCGCGCGAGAGCTCGAGCATCTCGTGGTGCAGCAGGAAGAAGCCCGCCAGACCGAGCTTGTCGATCACGTTCAGCTCTTGCGTCAGGCGCGCCTGCGCCTCATGCAGCGCCGCCGAGGACGCATAGCGCTCGCGCAGGCGCGCGCCGCACAGCTCGGCCAGCTTACGCTGGGCCGCCGTGTCCTCGGCGCCCGGATAGCGGTAGCCGAGGTCGTGCGTCAGATCGAACGTCAGTCGCTCGGCGAGCAGCAGCGTCTCGCGGACCGCCTCAGGATGCTCGGCGAAGCGCCGGACCATCGCCTGCGGCGTCGCCATCACGTGACTCGAGTTGCCGCGTCGCAGCGGCTCGGACGCGTCGAGCGACGTGTGGTTGCGCAGCGCGACGAACGCGTCCTGCAGCTCGACGCGCGAGCGCGTGTGCGCGTGCACGTCGCCGGTCGCGACGCACGCGACTCCGAGACGGCGCGCGAGCGCCGCCATCGCGCGATTGCGCGCGCGATCGCCGCGCGCGTACGGGCGCTGCAGCTCGACGCGCAGGCCATCGGCGCCGAACGCCTCGCGTAGCCGCCGCGCCGTGGCGAGCGGCCGATCCTCGCCGCTCCGAGCAACCGTCGGGCGGCCGCTCGACGCGGCGCCGGTCACCGATCGGCCGATCACGGATCGCTCGGCGCAGCCGGTCAGGCAGACGAGCCCCTCGGCATGCTCGAGCACCGTCTCCAGTGCGACCGATGGCTCGCCGAGCGCGCGCCGGGCGGGTCCGTCGCGCGTGTGCGCGTGCGCGTGCGTGATGATCCGGCAGAGGTTGCGCCATCCGCGCTCGTCGCGCACGAGCAACGTGAGGTGACGTCCGCCCGCCACGTCGATCTCCGCCCCGTGGATTGCACGCACGCCGTAGTCGGCCGCGACCTGAGCCAGCTCCATCGAGCCCGCGACCGAGTTGTGGTCGGTCAGCGCCAGCGCCGCATGCCCGAGCTCGCTCGCGCCGCGCGCCAGCTCGTCTGGCAGCGACACGCCGTCGAGAAACGAGTACGCCGAGTGGCAGTGCAGCTCGACATATGGCGGCGTCGGCGTCATCGCAGAGCCCTCCGAACGTGCGTGCGCGTCATCTCACGACCCCTGCGCCCACCAGCCGCCGGCGGCGAGGTCGTGGAAGACGACGACGTTACGCCCGCTCGTCGTCACGACCTCCCAGTAACGGCGCCGTAGCGGCTGCGCCGTCCACCAATGATCCTCCACGAGCCACGACTCGCGCACGGCCTCGACCGCGCGGCCGTCGACTCGCACGGGAGCGCCGCCCGCCCCCGTGCGCACCCGCGCCGGACGCGGCAGGTTGAGCGGAGTCTGCGTCGTCGCCATCAGTCCGACAGCGGCGTCAGCACGACCCGGCGCTCGGGCACGCGCGAGTCGGGGTCGACGCAGACGGCTCGCATCGCCGCGTCCTCGCCGGCGACCGCACGCACTTGGGCGACGGCGTCGCGCAAGCGTGCGAGACGCGCGGCGTGGGCCTCGTCGAGCAGCGCGCGCTGCTCGACGGCGGGCGGACCGAAGCGCTCGACCGTCAGCCCCAGCGCCGCGGCCGGCGCCGGCAGCAGCGGCAGGCGCAGCGTCAGCGCAAGCGTCATGCGATCGCGGTCGGCCAGCGGCTGGCGAAAGACGACGCGCTCGCGCCAGCCGCCGCCGGAGAGCAGACGCGCCGAGAGCGCGACCGCGCGCAGCGTGCGCCCACGCCGCTCGCCGCGCGCGAGCAGCCGGTCGACGAGCACGCCGAGCACGCGCTCGAGCGCCGACCCCGAGCTCGCGTCGCCGACGCTCATCGTCTCCTGCAGGCGGTCTTCGCGCCGCCGCGCGCGCAGCGGCGTGTCCTCGCCGCACGCGAGCCGGTACGCGAGCACGCCCGTCGCGCCGAAGCGGTCGGCGAGCGCCGGGCGACCGAGGCGCGCCAGCTCTCCCAGCGTGCGCACGCCGAGGCGCATCAGCGGCTCGAGCAGCTCCCGCGTCTCGGCGCGATAGCCGAGCAGCTCGATCGGGCGTGCGGCGAGCCAGCGCACGGCCTCGGCGCCGTCGAGCACGAACGGACGGCGCGAGCGCACCGCGAGCGCCGCCGCCAGCGCACAGAAGCGCGTCGGCCCGGCGCCGATGCGCATGTGGCGCTCGCCGGCGGTCGGCGACCCGTCGGTAAAACGACCCGTCGAGCGCCGCGCCGCCGCGCCGGCCGCGCTCCCCATCGCGCGAGGAGCCGCGGCGCCCCGCCCGGCGTCCTGCGCCGCGGCGATCACCGCGGCGTCGCCGCCGTGCAGCGCGCGCAGCGGACCCGTCTCGAAGCAGGCGACGCCCGCGCGCGCCGGCTCGACCGCCGCGCCGATCGACTCCAGCGCGCACAGCGTCGCCTCCCACGCCTCCTCGACCCCGACCGGATCGGCCGGCACGAGCACGAGCTCCGGGCAGCGCGCGAGCGACTCGCCGAGCGCCATCCCCCTGCGCACGCCAAGCGCCTCGGCCGCGCCCGAGACTTCGCCGACGCGCCGCTCACCACCGGGCAGCGGCGCGATCGCCAGCGCCCGCCCGACGAGCGCCCGCGCGCCGCCAGCGGCGAACGCGAGCTCGAAACGGGGCAGGTGGACGCAGACGATCATGACGCGAACATATGTTCGCATACGGACCGGCGTGCGTCGGTCGTGCGTCAGTCCATCGTCAGCGGTCCCTCAGCCGACCCGCTGAGGAACTGGCGCACGAACGGGTTCTCCGAGGAGAACATCCGCTCGGCGTCGCCGGCCTCGACGATCCGGCCCTTCCACAGCACGGCGATGTATTCGCCGATCTGACGCGCCGAGGCGATGTTGTGCGTGACGACGATGTACGTGCCTTTGTGGATCTGATGCATCTCCTGGATCAGGTCGCACAGCAGCGCCGTGCGGACCGGGTCAAGGCCCGAGTCGGGCTCGTCGAAGATCACGACGTCCGGCTCCATCACGAGCGCGCGCGCGAAGCCGGCGCGCTTGCGCATCCCGCCGGAGAGCTGCGACGGCGCGTCGTCCATCGCGTCGGCCAGGCCGACGTCGGTCAGCCGCTCGGTGACGATCTTCGCGATTTCGGGCTCGCCTTTGTCGGTGTGCTGGCGCAGCGGAAAGGCGACGTTGTCGAACACCGACATCGATCCGAACAGCGCGCCATCCTGGAACAGCACGCCGATCCGTTGACGCAGCGCGAGCAGCTTCGGCATCGTCAACATCGGCACGTGTTCGCCGTGCACGACAACGTCGCCCGAGTCGGGAAACATCAGCCCGATCAGGTGCTTGATCAGCACGCTCTTGCCCGTGCCCGACGGACCGAGCACGACCGTGATCGTGTCGTCGGGGATCGCGACGGTCAGCCCGTTGAGCACCGACACGCCGCCGAGGCGCTTGTGCACGTCGGTGCAGCGGATCGACCAGTCGCCCGCCTCCGGGTCGCCGGTCAGGTCGAGCTCGGTCGAGTGGTACTCGTACTGGTACTCGTCGCTCATCGTTTCCCACCGTAGACGACGTGCGGGAACTGGCCGGTGAAGCCGTTGAACGTGAACGGACTCTGCTGGTTGCACGCCGGCGCCGGGATCGCGTTCGGCGTTTCCGGCGCGTTCGCGACGTGGAACTGGATGATCTGTTCGATCAGGCTCTGCGAGATCTCTTCGTTCGCCGGGCCGCTGACCGACGGCGTCGGGTTCGAGCACGCGCCGTTGCTGAACACCTGCAGGCCGCCATTGGCGATCGAACGGAACGCGCCCGGCTTGAAGTACGGGTTGGCGCGGTCGGTGCCGATCCGTTGCGGGTAGACGGCGAGGCTCTGCGGGTTGAGCACGTTCATGATCCGCAGGTAATGCTGCTGCGTCGAGCCGCCCGGCGTGTTCGTGTTGCCGCCGTGCGCCTGCGTCGCGGCGGTCAGGTTCGCGAAGAACGCCTGCAGCTCGGGCACGTATTCGCTGAGGTTCTGCAGGAACGGGTCGAAGTTGTGCAGCACCGGGCGAATCTGTTCGAGCTGCGTCGTCGTCAGGTTCAGCGTCTTGCCGACGTCCGGCAGACCCTTCTTCGCGGCTTTCGACAGCGGGCCGAGCGCGTTCAGGAACGCGTCGAACTGCGGCACGAACGGCTTCGCCGCGGTCAACAGCGACGAGAGCCTGCGCTCGACC
>DATHND010000084.1:0-4687 GCA_035486335.1 Solirubrobacteraceae bacterium | reverse complement strand
GGCGCCGGCGAGCTGCTGCGCGAGAACGCGCTGACGCGCGCGGTCACGCGCGCGGCGCTCGGCGGCGCGGTCGCGCGCCCCGGCCGCGTGCTCGCGGTCGGGCTCGTGCTGGCGGCGCTCGGATGGGGCCTCGACACGCAGACGTCGGTGCAGACGGACATCACGAAGCTCGTGCCGCAGAGCCTCGGCTCGCTGCAGGCGCTGAACGCGCTCGAGCGCACGACGGGAGTCGGCGGCGAGATCGACCTGATGGTCAGCTCGAGGGCGCTGACGAAGCCGGCGACGATCGAATGGATGAGCTCCTACCAGAGCGCCGTGCTGAAGCGCTTCGGCTACAGCGCGGCGCGCGGCTGCGGCAAGGCGCGGCTGTGCCCGGCGTTCTCGCTGCCCGACCTGTTCTCGGCGCAGGCCGCCGCTAACGTGCAAGCCGGCGCCGGCAAGCCGGCGAAGCGGAAGCGGCTCACGCAGGCGCAGGTCAGCGGCCTGCTCGCCGCGATCCCGCCGTACTTCTCCCAGGACGTGATCACGCCCGACGATCGCGTCGCGACGCTCGCGTTCGGGATCCGCCTGATGAGCCTGCAGCGGCAGCAGTCGGTGATCGAAGCGATGCGCGCGAGCCTGCACCCACCGCCGGGCGTCAGCGCGCGGCTCGTCGGGCTGCCGGTGCTCGCGGCGAAGTCGGCCGCCGAGGTCTCCTCGCCGCTGCGGCGCGTGCAGACGCTGCTCGCGAGCCTCTTCGTCGTCGCGCTCGTGCTGCTGCTCGCGTTCGGCGGCGACGTGCGGCGCGCGCTCGTCCCGCTCGCGCCGGTCGCGCTCGCGAGCGGCTGGTCGGCGCTCGTGCTGTTCCTCGTGCGCGTCCCGCTGAACCCGATGTCGGTCACGCTCTCCGCGCTCGTGATCGCGATCTCGACCGAGTTCGGCGTGCTGTTGTCGGAGCGCCACCGACAGGAGCGGCTTGCCGGGCACGACACGATCGAGGCGCTGCGCCGCGCGTACCAGCGCACGGGCGCGGCGGTCGCGGCGTCGGGCGTCACGGCGATCGCCGGCTTCGGCGTGCTCGTGTTGTCGAACATCACGATGCTGCGTGACTTCGGGCTCGTCACGCTGATCGACCTGAGCGTCTCGCTGGTCGGCGTGCTCGTCGCGCTTCCCGCGGCGCTCGTGCTCGCCTACACGCGCGCCGAGCACGGGAGGCCGCGCCCCGCGGCGCGGCCGGTCGACGGGCGCCGCGAGACGGTCCATGAGCCCGCCTGAGGAGCGCCCGCCGGGCCGCTCCGGGACGGGCCCGTCGCCGCGCGCGATGCCGCGCTACGGCGGCTACGCCGGGCTGCTCGCGATCGTGATCCTCGTGCTGATCACGATCAACACGATCGTGACGAAGCCCAACGGCGTCAAGGGGCTGGCGCCGGGCGAACAGATACCGCCGTTCGCCGTGCCGCTGGCACTCGGCAACCTCGTCGGCGACGCCGACACGGCGCGCCACGCCGACGAAGGGCAGGCCGGCCGCGTGCCGGCGTGCGACGAGCGCGGCGCGCAGATCCTCAACGTGTGCCAGCTCTACGAAGGCGCGCCGGTGCTGCTCGCGCTGTTCGTCGACGGCGGCTCGTGCCCGGACGTGCTCGGCGACATGCAGGCGCTCGCGCCGTCGTTCCCGGGCGTGCGCTTCGCGGCGGTCGCGATCAAGGGCGAACGCGCGGCGGTGCGCAAGCTGATCGCCAAGCTCGGCCTGACGCTGCCGGTCGGCCTCGACGGTGACGGGGCGCTCGCGGCGCTGTACAAGGTCGCGACGTGTCCGCAGCTGACGTTCGCGTATCCCGGCGGCGAAGTGCAGAGCCGTGCGATCCTCTCGCGACCTTCACGGGCGACGCTGCGCGCCCGGCTCGCCGCGCTCGTCGCGTCCTCGCGCGCGCGTGGCTGGAGGGCGCCGGCGCGATGAGCGAGCGTCAGCGCACGCCGACGCGAGGATGGTGCGCGCGCGAGGTCGAGGAGGAGCTTCCGGGCCTGCGACTGCTGAGCGCCGAGGTCGACGTCGACCGGCGCCGCTCGCTCACGGCCGCCGCGCCGCAGGACGTCGAGCGGCGGCTGAAGGAGCTCTCCAACCGCTATCGCGGCGCGACCGCGATCGCGGTCAGGCGCGAGCCGGTGCCGTCGGCCTACCGCGTGTTCTTTCGCCACATCGGGCTCGACCCGGAGGTCGTGCGCACGCCGCTGGAGGCGGCGGTGCTCGTGCGGATGATGAAGGGCGGGTTCCTCTCGCGCGGGCTGCTCGAGGACGTTTTGCTGATCGCGCTGCTCGACACAGGCGTGCCGGTGTGGGCGCTCGACGCCGAGCTCCTCGACGGTCCGCTCGGGATTCGCGCGAGCGAGCACGGCGAGCGTCTCGGCCGCGCCGCCGACGCGCCGCAGCTGCCGGCCGGGCGGCTCGTCGTCGCCGACGCGTCGGCGTCGCTCGCGGTGCTGTTCGGCGAGCTCGCCGCCGAGCACGCGGCGCACGCGCGCAGCGAGCGGCTGGCGCTGTTCGCCGTGCAGGTCGCCGGCGTGCCCGAGCTGTACGCCGAGGAGGCGCTGTGGAGCTGCCAGACCGCGCTGCAGGCCGCGTGAGCGGGCACGCGCGTCAACGTCGAGCTTCTCGCGACCGTCCGAGGAACGCGCGTTCGGGCGCCCGCGCGCTGGTAGAATCCGCGTGTCCGGCGTCGGCAGGAGGAGTCGGAGGCGTGCGCAGCTTCGAGCAACTGACGGTTGATCGCGCAGCAGCGTCGAGCGAGGCGCTCGACGAGCGCGCCGCGCGGCAGTCGCTGCGCGGGCAGGTCGCGCGGCTCGAGCGCGAGCTGTCGCAGCTCGTCGCCGCGTCGTTCCCGCACATCCCGGCGAGCGCCGCGCGGATCGCCGAGCCCAGGATCGGCGGCCCGCGCCTGCTCAGCCTCGCCGAGCTCGAGCGTCAGCGCGACGCGCTCGCGGGAAGGTTGCAGGACGTGAGCCGGCTCGCAGCGGTGCGCGCCGAGCACGAGCGCAGCGCGCGCGAACTGCTCGAGCGGATGAAGCTGGAGCCGGGCCGCTACAGGTTCGTGCGGTTGCCGCTGCGCGATCTCGGCGAAGGCGGCTGCGGGGTCTGGGAGGTACGCCCACGGCTCGGCCTGATCGGGATGCTCGCCGGTTGGTGGCAGCTCAAGCTGTCGTCAGGCTGTCCGTTACCCAGGGGGTCGCGCCGTCGGCGCGACCCCGGCCGGCGGAGCACAGCATCGCCGCGAGCGTGCGGCGCTGACGCTCGGTCATCGTGCCGATCGTCTTCTTCTCGGACATCGGGATCTGGGCGAGGAACTTGCGGCAGCGCGTCTGCCCCCAACGGCGTTGGCTCATCAGCAGGTCCGCGACAGCCATGCTCTGCGCCTCCCACGGGCAGGCGAGGATCACCTCGGCGGCATCGATCTCGTCCATCGAAACCTTGCGCTTGAGCTCGGCGCGGGCCAGGCGAACCTTGTTGGCGCGCTCCAGTGCGCGCATGTACTGCGGAGCAGGGGCGATTGTCGCTGTCGCGTTCATGTGGACTCTCCCCGTTGCGCGCGCAGACCCGCGCCGCAACATCCGTGCGTTGACTTTTGACGAGTTGCGCCCTCATGGCCGTCCGCGATCGACCGAGGGTCGTCGGCTGTCGACCCTGAAGCTTGAGCTGAAGATGAGGTCGCCGGGCGAACCCGGACGTCATGCAGAGCGCTCACGCAAGCTATGTCAGGGCGGGTCGTCCGGTCAAGGAACGTACGCCGCCTTTGGACGCTAGAAGCGACCTTTTTCTGCCCGGCTCGAACTTGTGAAGATTTGGACAAGTCGCGCCGGCGTCGGCGCTAGCGCTCGTGCGATCCGGGCAGCGGCCCGTGCTCGGACTCGAACGCGCGCTTGACGCGCGAGAACGCGTCGAGCGCGCGCTCCAGCGTGACGGCGTCGTGCGTCGCCATCACGCTCGTGCGCAGCAGCGCGCCGCCGGGGGGCACGGCCGGGTGCAGCGCTGTGTTGACGAACACGCCGGCGTCGTACAACGCGCGCCACAGCAGCGCGGCCTTCCAGTCGTCGCCGACGAGCACCGGCACGATCGGCGTGACGATCGTCCGCTCGCCGAGGTCGTCGCGGATGCCAGGCGCGTGGCTCTGCACGCCGGCGTCGTGTGACAGGGCCTGCGGCGTGACGACGGCGAAGCCGCGCTCCTCCAAGCCGTCGCGCAGCGCGCGCGCGTTCTCGAGCACGCGCCCGAGCAGCGGCGCGCCGTCCTCGGAGCGCAGCACGCGCAGCGCCGCGAGCGCGGCGCCGACCGCCGCGGGGACGGCCGAGGCGGTGAACAGGAAGGCGCGCGAGTACAGGCGCAGGTACTCGATCACCTCGTGCGAGCCGGCGACGAAGCCGCCGCAGGAGGCGAGCGACTTCGAGAACGTGCCCATCCGCAGGTCGACGCGGTCGGCGACGCCGAGCAGTTCGGCGGTGCCGGCGCCGCGCGCGCCGAGCACGCCGGCGCCGTGGGCCTCGTCGACCATCAGGCGCGCGCCGTAGCGCTCGCAGAGGTCGCAAATCTCGTGCAGCGGCGCGATGTCGCCCTCCATCGAGAAGACGCCGTCGACGACGACGAGCACGCCGCCGCCGTCGTCCTGCGCGCGCTCGAGCATCTTCTCGAGCTTGTCGAGCCGGTTGTGGCGGAACGGGC
>DATHND010000083.1:0-23376 GCA_035486335.1 Solirubrobacteraceae bacterium | reverse complement strand
CCCGCACCCGCACCCGCACCCGCACCCGCACCCGCACCGAAGCGGTAGCTGACGGCGCCGTCGCTCGGCGCGAGCACGCCGGCGAGGATCGACAGCAGCGTCGTCTTGCCGGCGCCGTTCGGCCCGACTACGGCGACGAGCTCGCCGGCGCGCAGCTCGAAGCTGACATCACGCAGCGCGACGCGCTCGCCGAAGCGCTTGCCGAGCGCGTCGACTTGCAGGACCATCTCGGCACGCCGCTCTGCATCCCCACGCCGTGCGGCATCCTGTCGCCGCTCTGCGTCGCTGCGCTCCACGCGCGTACTACAGCAGGCTCTCGCCCGAGCGGTTCCAGGGTTCGAGCGAGAGGTGGCGGCTGAGGTAGAGGACCGTCTCGCGCAGGACGGAGAGGATCGGCAGCGATACGAGCGCGCCGATGATGCCGTCGACGTGCAGGCCGAGCAGCAGCGCGAAGATCACGAGGATCGGGTTGATGCGCAGCGTGTGGCCGAACACTTGCGGCGCGACGACGTGGCCCTCGAGCTGCTGGAGGGCGACGAACAGGAGCACGAGCCAGAGGGCGGAGATCGGTTTCGTGAACAGCGCGACGACGACGGGCGGGGCGGCGCCGAGGATCGGGCCGATGTAGGGGACGAGCTCCATCACGCCGTAGAACACGGCGAACGCGATCGCGTACGTTTTGCCGTCGGGGAACAGGCCGACGAGGCCGAACACGTAGAGCGCGATACCGGTCGAGGTTCCCATGATCAGGCTGAACAGGAGCTGCCCGCCGACGTAGCGCGAGACGGCGCGCTGGACGAGATGCGGGTAGTCGTCGGCGTCGGTGCCGTCGCCACGCGGCATCAGCCTGCGCGCGAGCCGGCCGATCTGCTCGCCATAGAGCAGCATGTAGACGGACAGCACGAAGATCAGCACGAGGTTGAAGATCGCGCTGGCGGCTTCGGTGGCGAGGCCGGCGCTTGAGGAGGCGAGTTTGCCGGCGCTCTTGGATACTTTGTCCTGGATCGTCTGCAGCGCGGTTTTGCCCTGCTTGATCAGATGGACGTGAACGCCGTGTTCGTTGAGTTCGCGCTGGAACGTCGCGATCTGCTTGTTCGCTTCGTTGACGAGATGCGGCAGGTTGTGGGCGAACTTCTGCACCTGGTTGGAGATAGGGTTGGCGACGAGGAAGCCGATCCCGGCGAGCACGAGGAAGAAGCCGACGTACACCGCGAGCACGGCGAGACCGCGCGGAAGACGACGGCGCTGGAGGAAGGCGACGGCCGGATTGAGGATCAACGCGATCAGGCCGGCGACGATGAACAACACGAGCACGGAGCCGGCCGTCTTGAGCAAAGCCCACACCGCAAGCAGCGAGATCGGCAACACCGCGAGCTGGATCCAGCGCGGAAGGACCGTGCGCGGAGGCTCGTCGTGCTCGGGTTGGCGAGCGGGCGACTCGTCGACGAGCTGCTGCTCTTCGCGGCTGGGCGGCGACGCCTCGGGGCCCGGCTCGGGCACTTTCGCGGCGCCTTCGCTCACGTCCCTCCGACCATCGCCGGAGTATGGCTGAGCGCCAGGCGGCAGCCGCCCGCATCCTGTTCGTCGGCGACGTCGTCGGCGGCCTCGGCCGGAGGACGCTGCTCGACTGCCTGGAGCCGCTGCGCGAGCGCTATCAGCCGGCGTTCGTCGTCGTCAACGCGGAGAACATCGCCGGTGGCCTCGGGATCACGCCGAAGATCGCCGACGAGCTGCTGGCGGCGGGCGTCGACGTGATCACGCTCGGCAACCACTCCTACCACCGCCGCGAGATCTACCCGTATCTGGACTCGCAGCCGCGGATCCTGCGCCCAGCGAACTTCCTGCGCAGCCAGCCCGGCCACGGGACGTGCGTGGTCGAGCGCGACGGCGTGCGCTTCGGCGTCGTCAACCTCAGCGGCAACCTCTACGTGCGCGCGGGGCGCTCGGCGTTCACCGAGATCGAGCCGGCGCTCGGCGAGCTCGGCGACGTCGACCACGCGCTCGTCGACATGCACGCGGAGGCGACGTCGGAGAAGGTCGCGATGGGCTGGCATCTCGACGGCCGCGTGACCGCCGTCGTCGGGACGCATACGCACGTGCCGACGGCGGACGCTCGCGTGCTCCCGGGCGGCACGGCGTACATCACCGACGTCGGCATGACCGGGCCGCGCGGCGGCGTGATCGGCGTCAAGCGCGAGCAGGCGATCGAGTCGCTGCTGACGCAGATGCCCGTGCGCTTCCAGACCTCCGAGGAGGACCCGTGGCTGATGGGCGTGCTCGTCAGCTGCTCACGGCGAATGCGCGCGGACTCGATCGAGCAGGTGTTGATGGCGAGGCCGAGTACTTAGGTGCCACATCTTAGCTTTACTGATCCAGTGCTAAAGTAAAGGCTATGCCAAAGGTCTCCTCCAAGAACCAGGTCACGATTCCGGTTGAGGCGATGCGTGCCGCCGGCCTGCATGCGGGCGACGAGATCGCCGTTCGACCAGTCGGCGAGGGGGAGATCGTCATCGCCACGCGAGGCTCGCGGGTACGGCGTCACGCCGGCATCGCGAAGGGCATCTATAAGAGCGGAGAGCTCGACCGCCTGCGCGACGAGTGGAAGCGCTGATCCTCGACGCGAGTGTCCTGATCGGACTGCTCGACGTCGCCGACACTCACCACGGTCGCGCGATCGATGACGTTGAAGCAGCAGACCATGAGGGCCGGCGACTGCTGCTGCCGGCGAGTGCCTATAGCGAGACGCTCGTGGCCTTCGCGCGAGCTCGTCGTCTTGAGGAGGCGCGGCGGGCCATCACCGCGATGGGGATCACGGTCGTGTCCCTCACCGACGCAATCGCCGAGCGGGCGGCTGAGCTTCGGGCGCGCCACACCCGTCTACGGCTGCCTGACGCAATCGTCCTTGCCACCGCGCAGGAGATGGGCGGGGACCTGTTGAGCTACGACCGCCGGCTCTCGCGGTTGGCGGGCAAGCTGACGTAGCTTGCGCCTGGACCGGCTCGTGCTAAGCCCGCGCCGTGACCGCCGCGGGGCTCTCCCGCGACTCGGAAGCCTGCCACGATGCGAAGCTTCCCACGGTCGGCGTCATCGGCGCGCCGTAGCGCCCGAGCAGCGCGATCATCACGAGCGGGAAGAACCACGGTATGTAGAGGTAGAACCAGTGTTCGATGCCGAGCTGCAGCGCGACGATGACGGCGGCGCAGGCGGCCGCGAGGCCGACGACGTCGGCGCGTCTCGGCAGCACGGCGAGGCCGACGGCGAGCGCGACGGCGGCGATCTGGACGGCCGCCTGCAGGCCCGCGAGCCCGCCGTACAGACCCCAGACGGAGAACGGCGACTGACGGTCGGACTGGTAGGCGATCGTGCGCTCGTAGATCGTGTGCAGCGAATCGTGGCTGAGCGCGGAAATGCTGACGAGCGCGGCGATCGCGAGGAACGCGAGCGCGAACGTCGCGAGGTCACGTGCGCGCGCGCGCCAGCTCGGCCGCTCCCACAGGCCGTGCGTCGCCAGCAGCGGCGCGAGCGCGAGCGGCGCGAACTTGGTCAGCCCTGCGAGCGCGGCGAACACACCGCGCAGCGGCGGCGCGAGCTTCGAGCGATACGTCGCGGCGAGCACGGCGGCGAGCACGAAGACGGCGACGAGCGTGTCGTTGGAGTTGCTCTCGAGCGCGTACAGCGTGAACGGAAACGAGGCCCACGCATAGGCGAGCGCTACGCCGAGGCTCGGGCCGCGCACGCGGCGGCCGATCAGGAAGATCAGCGCGAGCGCGAGCAGGTCGAAGACGATCGACGCGGCGTGCGCGGCGGGCAGGTCGTTCCACGTGCCGCTCCAGCCGAACAGCGCGACGAACGGAACGTAGGACTCGTAGTTGACCGGGCCGTACGTGTCGCCGTGTTCGTTGTCGCTCGGCCAATGGCCGTACAGGCGCTCGCCATGCACGACCTTGTGCGCGCCGATCACGCCGGCGTAGCCGACGTCGATCACGTTCGAGTCGGTCACGTTGAGCGCGATGCGAAAGCCGACGAGGAAGACGACGGCGAGCGCGAGCCACGGGACGGGGACGAGCAGGCGCAGCGGGCCGGGCTCGCGCGCGCCGAATGGCGACGCGAGGGGCACGCGAGGCAAGGACGCAGGGAGCGTGGCGTGCCCGGCACGCGAGCGACCGAGGATGCCGCCTCGGGCAGCCCCTCGCGTCGCTAGCGCGAGCATGCGCGCGAGCAGGTAGAGCATCGGCGGGTAGGCGAGCGGGACGGACTGGTAGATCTCGCCGTGGTTGAAGAAGGCGAGCGAGACGGAGAAGAACAGCAGCGCGAGCAGGTCGAGGTGCAGCAGCTTCAGCGGGCGGCGCCAGTCGAAGAAGGCGGCGAAGAACAGCACGCACAACGGCAGCCAGATGTAGAGCGCGTTGACGTGGCGGCCGAACGCGCCCTTGTAGCCACGCGCCATCGTCCAGGCGACCTGGAAGCCGGTCCACTGTTCGAGCACGTGGCCGGAGAGATCGTCGATGATCACCTGACCGATCTCCTGCTTGCCGTTCTTCGAGAAGAAGCTGACCTGCCAGTGAAGCGGCTGCTTCAGATAGGCGCCGCCGTAGGAGCCCGGGTGCTCGCGGCGCACGGCCTTCATCTTCGGCAGACGTTCGGCGATCGCGAGCACGCGGTTGGGCGACAGCCGGCGCCCGGCCGGCGGCGTGTTCGACGGCGGCACCGGGATCGGGGCTTCGGGATTCGTCGGGGAGCTCGACGAGGAGGAAGCAGACGGGTGGCTGTTCGTCGTAGCCGCCGAGCGCGCCGACGCGGCGATCTGCGCTGGCCGGGGGGCGCTGCCGAGCGAGCCCGCGGCGGCGTGCGCGGCGGCGGGAAGCGCGCAGCCCAGCGCGCATGCGATCGGGACGAGCAGACGGCGCATCACGCGAGCGTAACGCCCGCATGAGGACGCACGTCGCGGAGCTTCGCGATCGTCACGCAGCGGGCCCGCCGGCGAGCCCGAAGTGCTCGAGCACGAGCGGCGCGACGTCGCGAATCGCCCACTGCGCGGGCTCGGGGCTCGGCAGCTCGACGCCGCAGGTGACGAGCGCGCCGAGCGAATCGGACGCGTGCAGCGAGCCGTGGCTGCCGCCGCCGACGTGCGCCTGGCGGCCCCAGTCGAGGAACTCGTAGCCGGGCGCGGCCGACAGCAGCACCTCGCCGGAGCTCGGACAGGTGAGCGCGGACCATGCGCGCGCGAGCACGTCGGGGTAGGACGGCGTCAGCAGTACGCCGTCGTGCACGCGCCCGCCGATCACGGCGAGCGGTCCGTCGACGCTCCAGCGCGCGCCGCGCAGGTCGGTGAGCGGACCGCCGGGGCCGAAGCGCAGCTCGCCGTGCTCGGCGCTCGCGAGAATGCCCTCGCTCGGGCGCTCGTGCGCGTCGCGCGCGAGCCACAGCACGTGCTCGACGCCCTCGATGCCGAGCGCGAGCGCGACGACCGACGCCCGCATCGCGTCGCGCTCGGCTTCGTGCAGCGCGTAGACCATCGCGGCGCGCTGCGACGGGCAGACGGCGATCCGCGCGGCGTCGCCGGCGCCGGCGCGCGGCGGCCCGAGGACGCCGAGCTCGGCGAGCTCGTCCTGCAACGCGATCGCCGCGGTGACGGGCGCCTGCGAGTGGTCGGCCATCACGATCATGGCGTGCTCGAGCAGGAACTCGTCGACGCCGCCGGCCGCCTCGCAGACGCGCGCGAGCTGCAGATCGGCCTGCGCGATCGACTGCAACTGCGCGTCGGGGCCGTCTTTGTGCGAGCGCCAGTCGTTGTCGGGCAGCGACAGCAGCAGGAAGTCGAACAGGTCGTGCTCGACGAGGAAGCTGGAGACGCAGCCCGAATGGCGGTCGCGCACGCCCGGCATGCCGAGCCCCGAGCGGCAGCCGGTCTGACGCGAGGCGAAGATGTCGGCGTAGAACAGCTCTCGCGGGCCCATCACGGAGTGGCGCATCAGCGCCGAGGCGATGCGCGTCAATGCGGTGTCGCGCTGCGGCTCGTGGCGGTGGCGCCCGCGGTACATCAGGTACGTCGTGCCGGCCGTGCGCACGCCCGCGTCGTCGAGCGTCTCGAACACGGTCGGTGTCCGCGCACTGAGATGGGCGCGGTTCATGTTGTAGACGGTGTCGGTCAGCTGCCGACCGATCCCGAAGCGTTGCGCCGAGCGGAAGCTCGAGCCGTATTCGACGTAGCGGCGTTCGCCGCGGTGAAACCAGTTCATGCCGGGCACGTGGTGGGCGTCCTGCGCGACGCCGGTGACGATCGACGCGGCGCAGACGGGCGTGACGGACGGGAAAGCGGCGACGCAGTCGGGAACGTAGCGGCCGCGCTCGATCAGCGTCTGCAGGACGGGCGCGGCGCCGGCGGCGACCGTTCGCTCGAGCATCTCGGGCGCCATCGCGTCGATCACGCAGAGGACGAGCTTCGGCGGCCGCGAGCGTTCGGCGGCCGCCATCAGCGCCGCAGGATGCGCAGTCCGGCGTACTTCTGATCGCCGCGCGAGCGTCCGCGAAGCGCGAACCACGCGAGCAGCGCGAGCAGGACGTAGCCGAGCGGATGCAGCAGCGCGACGAGCGCGGCGAGCAGCAGCGAGGCGGCGTCGAGGTACACGCTGAGCGCCTGTTTCGCCGCGCCGTCGGCGAGCCGCGCGCGGGCGCGCACGAACACGGGCACGACGGCGCGCTGGGCGAGCGCCACGGCGGCGAGGCCGCCGATCAGGCCCGGCCACCAGGCGTCGCCGTGCGCGGCGAGCGTGCCGGCGAACAGGATCGCGCCGGCGCCGTAGGAGAGCCCGGTGAGCGCCGCCGCGAGCGGTTGCGTGCGCGTGCGCTCGCCACCGCCGTCCGGTAGCGCGGCGAGCCCGCGCAGCAGCTGCAGCGCGTACGCGAGGATCAGCGCGGCGACGACGGCGAGCAGCCACCAGTCTTCGCGCAGGAAGCGAAACGGGCCGCGGGAGAAGCTGACGCCGAGCGCCGGCGCGCTCGTCGTCGACGACCCGGTCGCGAGCGCGCCGGCGAGCAACGCGGGCAGGAACGGCCGCAGGCCGCACGCTGCGGCGAGCCCGGCGCCGAGCCCGATGTAGAAGAAGAGACCGTTCATTCAGTCGCGTTGCGGGGGGTGCGCTACCGTGCTCACTCTGGCCGACGGCGCGGTCGGGCAGGACGATAGACGACGCGTGCGGCGGGCACGCGTGCGTGGCGAGGTTCGGCGGGGACGACGGCGAATATGGACGACAGGCACATGGACCGACCGATCGGCGGAGCTTCAGGCGGGCGCAGGGCCCGTCCGACGGCGCACGAGCTGGCGCGCTACGAGGCGCTGTTCGCGACGCGCACGCGCGGGATGAAAAGCTCGGCGATGCGCGAGATGATGGCGCTGACCGAGCGGCCCGACGTGATCTCGCTCGCCGGCGGCCTGCCGGACACGAGCACGTTTTCACCGGAGCTGTACGCGATGCTGATGTCGCGCGTCGCCGCTTCCTCGACGGCGCGCGCGCTGCAGTACGGGCCAACCGACGGGATGGCCGCGACGGTCGAATGCATCGTCGAGGTGATGGCCGCCGAGGGCACGGCGATCGACCCGGGCGAGGTGATCGTGACGACCGGAGGCCAGCAGGTGATCGACCTCGTCTGCAAGACGCTGATCGACCCCGGCGACGTGATCGTCGCCGAGGCGCCGACGTATCCGGGCGCGGTGCCGACGTTCAGCGCCTATCAGGCTGAGGTCGAGCAGATCGAGATGGACGCCGACGGGATGCCGATCGACGAGCTCGAGGCGACGCTCGACCGCCTGCAGGCCGAAGGCCGGCGACCGAAGTTCATCTACACGATCCCCAACTTCCAGAACCCTGGCGGCGTGACGATGTCGCTCGCGCGCCGGCGGCGGCTGATCGGGGTCGCGCACGAGCGCGAGCTGCTGATCCTCGAGGACAACCCGTACGGCCTGTTGCGCTATGAGGGCGAGCCGCTGCCGACGCTTTACTCGCTCGACGCCGAGGTCGCCGGCGCGGGCGGCGCGGCCGATCTCGTGATCTACCTCGGGACGTTCTCGAAGATCCTCTCGCCGGGTCTGCGGCTCGGCTGGGCGGTCGCGCCGCGGCCGGTGCTCGAGAAGCTGAGCCTCGGCAAGCAGGGGGCCGACCTGTGCTCGTCGCCGGTCACGCAGCTGTTCGTCGCCGAGTATTTCCAGCAGCCCGCGGCCGACGGCCGGCCGGGCTGGCTCGCGTACGTCGAGCAGCTGCGCGACCTCTACCGGCGCCGGCGCGACACGATGCTCGACGCGCTCGCCGAGCACTTCGGCGACGCCGCGAGCTGGACGACGCCGCAGGGCGGTCTGTTCGTGTGGGCGACGCTCGACGGGCGGATCGACACGACCGATCTGCTCGCGCAGGCGCGCGACAGCGAGGGCGTGGCGTTCGTGCCGGGCCGCGCGGCGTACGTCGACGGAAGCAGCGGCGCGAGCTCGATGCGCTTGAACTTCGCGGGCGTGCAGGAGGCGGACATCCGCGAGGGGATCGCGCGGATCGCGCGGACGCTCGAGCCCGACGCCGGCCTGCTCGGGACGCTGATGGGCACCTCGGCGGGCGCGCGGGCGAGCGAACAGCCCGCCGGAGACGCCGATGACGCCGAGGGCGCAAACCTGGCCGACGTCGTCGAGCTGCCGCGTCGCGAGCGAGGTGTGAAGCGCCGCAGCCAGGACCGATGACCGCGGCGCGGCGGGTCGCGATGCTGAAGGGCGGCGGCTCGCTCGAGCGCGCCGTGTCGCTGCGCTCGGGCGCGCGCGCCGAGGGCGCGCTGCGCAGGCTCGGCCACGACGTCGTCGCGATCGACGCGGGGCCGGACATGCTCGAGGCGCTGCTGCGGACAAAGCCCGACGTCGCGTTCGTCGCGCTGCACGGGCGCGACGGCGAGGACGGCACGGTGCAGGGGCTGTTGGAGGCGATCGATCTTCCGTACACGGGCTCCGATCCCGGCGCGTGCATGCGCTGCACCGACAAGGCGCTGGCGAAGCACCTGATGCGCGAGGCGGGAATCCCGACGCCGACGTGGAGCGCGTTCCTCGAGAGCGCCGTCAAAGAGCTCGGCGTCGCCGCGGCGTTGCCGGTGTTCGGGCGAAAGCTCGGCTTCCCGATGGTCGTCAAGCCGGCGAGCAGCGGCTCGGCGCTGGGCGTCAAGTTCGCGCGCGAGAGCGACGAGCTGCCGGGTGCGATCGTCGGCGCGCTGTCGTACGACCGCAAGGTCGTGCTCGAGCGATACGTCGAGGGACGAGACCTGGCCGTGTCGGTGCTCGACGCCGAGACGGCCGGCGGCGAGCCGCTCGCGCTGCCGGTGATCGAGGCGATCCCGCGCGAGGAGGAGTTCTACAACTACGAGGCGCGCTACGAGATCGGGATGACGACGTTCGTCTGCCCGGCGGAGCTGCCCGACGGCGTGGCCGAACGCGCGCAGGAGCTCGCGCTTCGCGTGTACCGACTGCTCGGCTGTCATGGCGTGGCGCGCGTCGATCTGATGCTCGACGAGCAGGTCGACGAGTTGACGGTGCTCGAGACGAACGTCGTGCCGGGGCTGACCGAAACGAGCCTCTTGCCGATGGCGGCCGACGCGGCGGGGGTTTACTTCGACGAGCTGATTGCGCGGGTGCTGGGGAGTGCGTTTACGCGCTGAGCGAGAGCGCCGCCCAGGGCCGCCGCTGGCGGCCGGATCACGCTGTCTGTGACCGGCATCCTGCCTGCTGGCCGAGCCCCGGCTCTTGTCCCAGACGCCGCACACGTTACGCGCATCTGAGAACGGCATCCTGCCTCTTGGCCGAGCCGGCCTCCGCTTCTCGTGTCAATTTGTGACCGCTCCGGCCGCCACGGCAGTTACCTTGGCCGGCCGTCCGGGCCGGCTTAACCGCCCTGGCGCTCGCTAGCGCAGCTACCCGGCCAGCCCGGCCACTCAGGAATCGCCGGCCGCGAAATCCTCCGGGGAGACCTCGTCGAGGAACTCCTTGAACTTCTCGACGACGTCCTCGGACTCCTCGACGTCGTGCTCGAACTCGATCGCCGACTCGGCGATCACCTCCTCGGCGGCGTAGATCGGCGCGCCGCAGCGCACCGCGAGCGCGATCGCGTCGCTGGGGCGCGAGTCGATCTCGAGCTCGCGCTCGCCGACGCTCAACGTGATCGACGCGAAGAACGTGTTCTCGCGCAGCTCGGTGACGGCGACCTGCGTGCACTTGACCTCGAGCTCGCCGAGGATGTCGCAGAGCAGGTCGTGCGTCATCGGGCGCGGCGTGCCGGCGCCCTGCAGCTTCATCAAGATCGACGCGGCCTCGGGATGACCGATCCAGATCGGCAGGAACTTGTTGCCCTCGACAGTCTTCAGGAGCACGATCGGCTGCTTGCCAACCATGTCGAAGCTGACGCCGTAGATGACCATCTCCTGCACGCAAGTCCTCCGAACCGGGAAAGGCCAGAGTATAGGTGTCCGCTGGGGCCTCCAGAGGGCGTCGCGGAGCCCGTCAGCGAGCCGCGTCGACCGGCGCGGAGGCCTCCGCGCGAAACGTCCAAAGCTTGTTGCCGAGGAAGTTGAACGGCATCGACGCGGCGACCGCGAGCGCCTGGGCGGGGACCTTCGCGAGATGCGCCGACTCGACAAACAGCGTCAGCAGCAGCAGGCTGACGATCTCGGCCGCGAGGCTGACGAGCAGGAAGCGAGCGGCCTGATGATGCGCACGACCTTCGCGCGCGTCGAACGTCCAGTGGCGGTTGAGCACGAAGTTGTTGAGCACGGCGACGAGCCAAGCGACGACCGACGCGACGCGGTACTCGACGCCCGCGGCGTGGACGAGCAGCGCGTAGACGGCGACGTTGACGACGAACCCGGCGCCGCCGACGAGCCCGAAGCGGACGAGCTGAAGCCAGTTGGCCGGCTTGCGCAGGCCGTGGACGAGCCGCATGTGCGGCCGCAGCCGGACCGTTCGATGGAGCTCGCGCGCGTGGACGTCGATGACGGTTGCCTCGTCTGGCATCTGTGCAGGGTACCGAGCGCCCGCGCGCACCACAGCCGCGGCGAGCCGCGCGGCGCCGCAGGATCGGCGAGCCTGCAGGCTATCGGGCGCGCCGCGCGGAAGCGCCCGCTAGCCTTGCAGCGGTGACGCAATCGAGTGAGGCAACCGCGCCCGCCTCGTTCGCGGGCAGGCTTTCGCGCGGATCGCTGCTCGGCGCGGCGCTCGCGGCGGCGCTGATCGCGACGGCGATCGTGCTCGTCGTGACCGGCGGCGGCTCGCATACGCGGCTCGCGAAGGCGGCCGTCGCGCGTCCCACGGGCGGCGGCGCGGCGGCGGGAGCGCACGGCGGCGGCGCGACGCACGCAGGCGCGGCGGCGACGCACGCAGGCGCCGGCGGCGCGGCGGCGACGGGCAGGCGCGTGAACGTCGCCGAGACGGCCGACCCGCAGGAAGCGAGCAGCTTCCCGGCGCCGGCGTCGGTCCATCACAAGGCGGCCGCGACGCCGGCGAGCGCGAGCGAACAGGTCGTCGCCGCCGGAGCGCCGTCGGACGCCGAAGTCAAGCAGGAGCTCGCGCAGATGCAGGCCGTCGAACGGAGCGCGCAGCGCCAGCGGAAGCTGAGCCTGACTCCGGTCCCCGGCGGCGAGTCGGTCGGCGGCAACGGCACGATCCCGATCCCGGCGAACGTGCCGGAAGTCGTCCAGCGGGTGATCGCCGGCGCGAACGCGATCGCCGACTTCCCGTACGTGTTCGGCGGCGGCCACGGCTCGTTCGTCGACAACGCGTACGACTGCTCGGGTTCGGTTAGCTACGCGCTCGCCGCCGGCGGGCTGCTGAGCTCGCCCGAGACGTCGGGCGAACTGGAGAGCTGGGGCGCGCCGGGCGTGGGCCGCTACATCACGGTGTACGCGAACGCCGGGCACACGTACATGTACGTCGACGGCGTGCTGTTCGACACGGCCGGGCGCAGCGGCGTGTACGCCTCGCGTTGGCAGGTCGCGCCGACCGACAACGCCGGCTACGTCGTGCGTCACCCGCCCGGACTCTGATGCTCGGCGTGTCGGCGAGCGTCGGCGCGTCGGAGGCCGGCGCGAGATGATCGCCGCCTTCGCGTTCATGTCGAGCGTGCTCCCGCTCGCGCTCGACGGCGAATCGGTGGTCGAACGGGGCAGCTCGGGCACGGCGATCGCGCTCGTCTCGGCGGTCTCGATCGTCGGCGGCTACGTGCTGCTGTTCCTGCTGTGGCGCTACGTGTTCAGCGCGAAGGCGAAAGCGAGGCGCGGCGAACCGCCAGAACGCTGAGCGCGTGGCGCCCGATTCGATCATCCGGCGCTGGCGCTTGCGGGCGCGTGCGAGACGCCGGCGGGCGGGCGATCAGCGCAGGCTGACGGTGTCGAGCACGGTCGTCGCCGTCGGGCTCTTGGCGTTGTGCACGACCATGCGGATCATCAGCGTGACGCTGCGCAGCTTGCGCAGCTTCGCGGCCGTCGCCTTGCTGAACTTGATCCGGTAGGTGCTGCCGCCGCCCTTCGTCGTGACGAGGATCGCCTTGGCGATCACGATCTGCGCCGGCGTGCCCGGCGCCAGCCCCGTCGCCGGCGCGCCGCGCAATCCGATCCGACGCGCGAGCGAGCTTGCGAGCAGGACCTCGAACCGCCCGGCGGCCTGTTCGTTTACGGAGTAGCGGACGACGAGGCCGCCTTTCAACGTCGCGGCGAGGCTGTGCGATGCGACCGACTGGGTCGCGACGACCTTCGGCGCCGGCGGGGACCCGCTGCCGCTGCCCGCGCCGGTTGCTGTCGTGGAGCCTGTGCTCGTGCTCGGGCTCGAAGTCGAGGAGCCGGAGCCCGAGCCGCCGCCCGGCGACGGCGGTGGCGGACCGACGACGGTGATCGCTTCGCTGAAGCTCGCGGTCGCGCCGGCGCTGTCGGTCACGGTCAGCATCGCCGTGTATGTGCCGCCGTATCGATATGTGTGAAAGACGCTCGCGTCGTTGACGCCGGAGATCGCCGCTCCGTCGCCGAAGTTCCACGCGTACACCGGCGGGAGATACGGCTCGTCGGGCGGCAACCCACTCGCGGCAGCCTGCAACGTGACCAGCGACTCGGTGCCGTCGAAGCCGACCACGTCGCCGACGTTGACCGGGTTCGGCGCGGTGTAATGCGGTGTCAGGTTGTCGCCCTGCCAGCAGAAGTAGCCATGGCCGCTCGTCAGCCACGTGCTGTCGAAGGCCCACTGCAGGTAGTAAGCGTGGCCGTTGATCGTCTCGTTCGAGACGACGGCGGCATGCGTCTTCGGGTTCGGCGTCGGCGTCGGTTCGGGCGGCGGTCCGAAGTTCCCCTGGCACATGTCGCCCTGCTCGGCGTTCGTCGCCGTCTGGTACCAGCCGTTCAGCAGCGGATCGACGACGATGTTGCTCTGCTCGATGCTGAGGTCGTTGATGACCACGTCCGGGAGCCCCGTCATATAGTCGCTCAACAGGTTCGCTCCGCCGAGCTGATTCGGCTCGCTGAGCGGCGCCTTGTGGGTCTGGCAGTCGAGTACTTCTTCGGTCGGTTCGGCCGTTTTCAGTGGTTCCCTCGATTCGACAGCGCCAGCGTCGCCGGCGACCCACGGCTGCACGGCGTAGATAATCTGCCCCGCGCCGCCCGGGTCGATCGCGGAGTGATAGCCGCAGATGCCGTTGGTCGGGCTGCTCGTCGTCGAGTCCGAGCAGTTGCCGTGACCCCCTTCGTCGGTGCAGACAACGACGCCAGGCGGCGTCAGCAAATAGTAGACGCCGGGACCCGTGGCTCCGGGCAGTGCGCCCGAGCTGACAACGCGCTGGAGCTCAGCCCGGATCTGCGCGTCTGTCAGGCAAGCGAACGAGGCCGGTTCGGTGCAGCCGCTTACCGGATAGGCGTCTTTGTCGGTGTAGGAGCCGCGGAAAGTCGAGTTGTTGAGCGATTGGCCGCCGCTATCGCCGTACTGTCCGTTCAGCGCGAACACGTCCCCGTGCGTGCGGTCCGCACCGACGTTCTGCATGTAGCCGTTGATCAGTTCCTTCCATTCGCCGCGATACGTTTCCGTCGGGTCCCAGTAGATCGCGTAGGCGTCGGACGAGTGCAGCACCGGGCCGCCGTGATACTGCAGCGGTTCAATTTTTACCGTCGGGTTCCCGCGCCGCTGATAGCCGAAGCCGCCTGCGAGCACAGCCCCGGCGGGAGCGGCCAGCGCGAGCGCAGCAACAACGGAAACGAGCAGCGAGAGCGCGCCGATTGCTCGCAGCCGCGCCGGGAGCGACGAGAGAAGACCTGTGAAGCTCACGATCGCATCATCGGCACGTGCGCCGCGCAGCCTTAGCCCCAATCGGCGGAACCCGACGCCGTCGACGGCTCAAGGCGCTCGGGCGCTTGCGCGCCCGTGGAGCTAGGGTCCGGCCGAGATGAATCTGAACTTCGAGATCTCTCAGCATTTCCTCGACGATCGCGGCCAGCGCGCGGGCTTCGTCCTGCTCGGCGCGTTCCTGTTCGCGTTCCTCTTCATCCGCACCAGCGCACGCATGATCCGCAGCCCGAGATTCAGATGGTGGCCGGGGAGCGTCGAGACGAAGGGTGGGTTGCACCTGCACCACCTCGTGTGGGGCATCTGCCTGATGATGAGCAGCGGCTTCCTCGAGTTCGCGCTCGCGCCGGAAAGCCCGTGGTCGGAGGTCCTCGCGGCGCTGTTCGGGATCGGCGCCGGCCTGACGCTCGACGAGTTCGCGCTGTGGATCCATCTCGAAGACGTCTACTGGTCGCAGGAGGGGCGCAGCTCGCTCGACGCCGTCGTCGTCGCGACGCTGCTCGGCGGCATGGTTGTGCTCGGGCTCGCGCCGTTCGATCTCTCAAACCAACAAGGCTCGATCAGCTCGCTCGTCGTCGCGATCGTGATCGACATCGCGCTGTCGGCGCTCGCGATCCTCAAGGGCAAGCCGCTGCTCGGTCTCGTCGGGATCTTCTTGCCGTTCTTCTCGCTCGCCGGCGCGCTGCGCCTGGCCTCGCCGACCTCGCCGTGGGCGCGGCGGCGATACGCGCCCGACGGCGCCAAGCTGGGGCGCTCGCGCGAGCGCTTCGCGCGTATTCGCAAGCGCCGCACGTGGCTCAGCGACGCGATCGGCGGGACGCCTTCGGCGCAGTAGATTGCGCTGCATGGACAGGACCGCCGCGCTCGAGCTGACGCTGCTGGCCGGCGCTCGAACGCTGCTCGGCGCGCACGCGCGCGAGCTGCCACAGCGCGACGACCTGTGCGGCGCGTTCTGCGGAGCGCTCGCGCTGGAGGCGGCGCGCATCGGCGTCGACGGAGGAGACGAGCAACTCGACCAGGACGCCGTCGCGCACGCCGCCGGCACGGTCGTCTCGCGCGTGCCCGACCTCGCGGCGCTACCGAACGGAGAACGCGGCCGGCGCGACTACCGGATCGCGCCGGTCCTGATCGACGACGCCTCCGCGTCGGGCACCAACTGCGTCGGCGTCGTTCGCGCGCTGGAGCGGCTCTCGGGCGGGCGCGTCGCCGCGATCCCGCTGCAAGGGCCGTGGTCGGTCGCGACGCTCGACGGCCTGTTCGAGCTCGTCGCTACGTTCGAGCGACCTGTGTCGCTGATCGCGAACGTCGCGACGCGCGAGCTGTGGGGCTCGCACGCACGCGTCGATGTGCTGCTCGACTACCTGCTCGCCGGCGCGGCCGACGGGCCGCCGCCCGACTGGGACGTCGGGCACTTCGTCTGCGTCGCGGCGCGTGCGAGCGGCCCCGGCGGCAACCTCTACGTCGTGCTCGACACATACCCGTCGCTCGGGCGCGGCGGCATCCACCTGCAGCCGCGCGAGCAGCTCGCTCGCGCGCTCGCTCGCCCCGGGATGGCGCCGGGCGGGATGATCGCGGTGGTCGCCGGCGAGGACGCCGCCGCGACGCGCGCCGGCGCTGCGCGGCTCGGGCTGCTCGAGCGCGTGTGGGACAACGGCACGCCCGTGCGCGAGCCGGCGCGATGAGCGCGAGCGAGCTTGCGGCGCTCGTCTGCTGCGACCTCGGCGCGATCGTCCGCGGGCGATCGCTGCCGAGCGCGGAGCTTCAAGCGCACGCCGACGCGGGCGTCGGCTGGGTGCCGGCCAACCAAGCGCTGACGCCGATCGGCACGCTCGCCGAGCCGAACCCGTTCGGCGCGACCGGCGACCTGCGGCTGCTGCCCGACCTCGACACGCACGCCCGTGTCGACGCGGACGGCGAGGACACCGCGCTCGAGCTCGTGCTGTGCGACATCGCCGAGACCGACGGCCGCGCATGGGAGTGCTGCTCGCGGGAGTTCCTGCGGTCTGCGCTCGTCGAGCTCGACGCCGAGCTGGGGCTGCGCGTGCGCGCGAGCTTCGAGCACGAGTTCCAGCTGCACAGCGAGCGGCCGGCGGCGCTCCCGTTCTCGCTCGAGGCGCAGCGCCGCGCGGAGCCGTTCCCGTCGCTCGCGTTCGCCGCGCTCGAGCAGGCGGGCGCGGCGCCGGAGCGGTTCATGGCCGAGTACGCGTCGCACCAGTTCGAGATCCCCGTGGCGCCGGCCGACGGCCTCGGCGCCGCCGACCGCGCGGTGATCGTGCGCGAGGTAGTGCGCGAGGTCGCGCGGCGCGCGGGCACGCGCGCGAGCTTTGCGCCGCTGCTCGATCCGGCGGAGGCGGGCAACGGCGTGCACATCCACGTGAGCCTGCTCGACGCGAGCGGGCGCCCGGCGCTGTACGACGCCACGCGCCCTTACGCGCTGAGCGAGCTCGGCGCACGCTTCGCCGCCGGGATCCTCGCGCATGCGGGCGCGCTCAGTGCGCTGACCGCGCCGAGCCCGCTGTCGGCGATGCGCCTTGAGCCGCATCGCTGGAGCGCCGGCGCGGTGTGCCTGGCGCAGCGCAACCGCGAAGCGCTGCTGCGGCTGCCGCCGCTCGTGCCGCTCGCCGGCGAGCCGGCGCAGCAGCTGCGCCTCGAGTACCGCGGCGCCGACGCGACGGCCAACCCGTACCTCGCGCTCGGAGCGATCGTCCGCGCCGGGGTCGACGGCGTGCGACGGGCGCTGCCGGCGCCGCCGGTGCTCGAGCGCGACCCGGCGGAGCTCGACCGCGCCGACGCCGAGCGCTTCGGCGTCGGCTCCCTGCCGGGCTCGCTCACGGACGCGCTCGCGGCGCTCGACGGCGACGAGATCGCGCGCGCTTGGCTGCCGACGCTGCTGTACGACGCGTACGTTTCGGTCAAGCGCGCTGAGGTCGGCGCCGCGGTCGGGGTCGACCTCGCCGAGCTGTGCGAGCGCTATGCAGCGATCTACTGACCCGTTGTTGCAGGAGCTGCTGACGCTGCTCGACGCCGAGCTGCCGGCGGCGGGCGAGCTGCGCCGAGCGCTGCACGCCGAGCCTGAGCTCGCGCACGCCGAGCGCCGCACGGCCGCGATCATCGCCGAGGCGCTGCCGGTTGCAAGCGAGACAGCGGCTGGGACGGGGCGGCTCGCGCGCGTCGGGCCGCCCGCCGGCGCTCCGATCGCGCTCCGCGCCGAGCTCGACGGGCTGCCGCTGCGCGAGCGCACGGGCGCGCCGTTCAGCGCGCGCGGCGCGGCGATGCACGCGTGCGGTCACGACGTGCACATGGCGGCGCTCGTCGCGCTCGCGCGCGCGGCGCACCGGCTCGGCGATGAGCTGCCGGTGGCGCTGCTCGCGGTCTTCCAGCCGAGCGAGGAGGCCTACCCGTCGGGCGCCGAGCGGCTGGCGCACGGGGAGCTCCGGCGCGCCGCGCCGGCCGCCGTGCTCGCGGCGCACGTGCAGCCGGAACTGCCATGGGGGTCGGTCGCACTCGACGCCGGCGCAGTGAACGCGTCGAGCGACTCCGTCGAGATCACGATCGACGGCGCGCCCTCGCACGGCGCGTATCCCCACCGTGGGCGCGACCCGATCCTCGCGCTCGCGCAGGTCGTCGTCGCGTTGCACGCGCGCGTCGGGCGGACGATCGACCCGCTCGCCGCTGCGACGCTCAACGTCGGGATCCTCGAGGGCGGCGCGATCGAGAACGTGATCCCCGCGCGTGCGCGGGCGCGCGGATCGCTGCGCGCGTACCGCCGCGAGGACCGCGAGGCGCTGCGGGGGCTCGTCGTCGAGGTCGTCGACGGCGTCGCCGCGGCGCACGGCTGCCGCGGCACGGTCGAGCTGATCGCCGGCGAGCCGACGCTGGAGAACGATCGCGCGATCGTCGCCGCCGCGCGCGGCCTGTTCGCCGACGCCGGGCTGCACGCGGCGCGCGAGTGGCGCTCGGTCGGCTCCGACGACTTCGCGTTCTTCGGCGAGCTCGCGCCGATCGCGATGGCGTTCGTCGGCCTCGCCGGCGCGCCGGGGTTCAGCGAGCGCCCGCTGCACCACCCCGAGTTGCTGCCGCCGCAGGAGTCGATCGCCGCGCTCGCACGCACGCAGGCGATCCTGTTCGTGGCGGCCGTTCGCGCGCTCGCTCTCGCGTAGCGGACGGCGCGCGCTGCTGCTCGCCTGAGCGCTCAGCCGCCGAGCGGCGAGGGCGGGATCCGCGGTTCGCCGCGCACCTCCGGGATTCGCATCATCAGCTCGTCGAGAAAGCACCACGACCAGTCTTCCTGCGGCTCGATCGAGCGGATGATCGGATGGCCGCTGGAGTGGCTGTGCGCGCTCGCGTGACGGTTCGGCGAGTCGTCGCAGCAGCCGACGCGGCCGCACTCCAGGCAGATGCGCAGGTGCAGCCAGGGGTCGCCGGTCAGCAGGCAGTCCTCGCAGCCGTCGACCGACTCCGGCAGCTCGGTTACGTGGACGTGGTCGAGATGCGAGCACTGGGGCATGTCTTCTTCCTCTCAATCAAATCTGCGTGAACGGGAGCCGCACGCGGAAGGTCGTGCGGCCGGGGCGCGAGTCGAGCGTCAGCGAGCCGTCGTGCCGATCGACGACGATCCGCCGCGCGGTGGCGAGTCCGAGGCCGGTTCCGTAGCCGACGTCCTTCGTCGTGAAGAACGGGTCGAAGATCCGCGTCGCGACGTCCTCCGGAACGCCCGGCCCGTCGTCGGAGATCTCGACGACGGCGCACTCGCCGTCGGCGCGCGTCGCGATCGTGATCGTGCCGCGCTCGCCGAGCGCGTCGATCGCGTTGTCGAGCAGGTTCGTCCAGACCTGGTTCAGCTCAGAGCCGCGCACCGTCAGCTTCGGCAGCGTGCGGTCATATTCGCGCACGATCTCGATCGCGGTGTGCTTGAGCTTGTAGCCGAGCACTTTCAGCGTCGTCTCCAAGCCCTCGTGCACGTCGACCTCGACGAGGCCGCCGCGATCCATGTACGCGTAGGACTTGACCGCTCCGACGAGGCTCGACATCCGCTCGGTCGACTCTTCGAGCTCGGCGGCCAGGCGCCCGGCGGCGAGCGATGCGGCGACCCAGCGGAGCGCCGCGTCGGTCGCCGGCCCGGCGAGCGCTGCGACGCGATCGAGCCATGCCTGATCGACGCCGGCGACGGCGAGCGGCTCGGCGATCCGCCACGGCTCCTCGACGCCGAGCGCTTCCAGCCGCGCGATCAGATCGTCCTCGGCGTCGGCCGCGTCGAGCGCGTCGAGCGCCGTGCATGTCGCCGCGCGCGCGACCGCCTGCTGCTGCAGCTCGACCAGCTCGCCCGCCTGCTCGCGCTCGATCCCGGCCTCGACGAAGCGCGCGAGCGCGGAGCCGATCGCGTCGAGCGCTTCGGTCATCTGCTGCGCGGCGCGGCGCGCCGCGGCGGCGGGGTTGTTGAGCTCGTGCGCGAGCCCCGCCGCCATCGTGCCGAGCGACGTCAGCCGCTCGCGGCTCTGCTCGATGCTCGTCACGCGGCTCATCACGGGCGCGACGGCCTGCATCACCCGACGATGGATCGCCGGCTGCGCAAAGGCCAGCCGCCGGAAGTCGTCCGTTTCGACCAGCGCGAGACGGCAAGCTGTCTCGGCCTGCATGCGCACGCCCATCGTGCCGCCTGTGAGCGCCGCGATCGCGCCCATCCACGTCGGCGCCTTGTGGCGCCCGACCGGCTCGTCGCCGCCCTGGTCGACGATCGTCGCCTGGGCTTCGCCTTTCAGCAGCAGGTTCATGCCGCGGTTCTGTTCGCCCTGCTCGGCGATGATCCCGCCGGCTGCCACGCTGTACGCGTGCGCGACCGGCACCCATTCGGCGAGCTGCGCGTCGTCGAGTTCTTCAAACAGGTCGACCGTGCGCAGCTCCTGCAGCGTGACCGGCGGCTCGCTCGCCGTCCCGGGCAGCTCGCTCGGATCGCTCGTCGGACCGTCCACCGCTATGCCTCGACGAGGTATTCGTGGATCAGCGAGACGGCCATCGAGCCCTCGCCGACGGCGCTCGCGACGCGCTTGATCGAGCGCGCGCGCACGTCGCCGGCGACGAACACACCGGGGACGGTGCTCTCGAGCACGTACGGTTCGCGTCCGAGCGGCCAGCCGGCGGCCTGCGCGTCGCGCCCGGCGAGGATGAAGCCGCGCTCGTCGCGCGCGAGCACGCCCGCGAGCCAGTCGGTCCGCGGCGAGGCGCCGATGAACACGAAACACGCGTCGGCGTCGAGCGTCTGCTCGCCATCGGCCCCGTCGATCCGCACGCGCGCGAGGTGACCGTCGTCCGACTCGGCAGCCGTCGCCGTCGTGCCCGTGCGGACGTGCACGTTCTCGAGCCCGGCGATCTGCTCGATCAGGTAGTGCGACATCGACGCCTGCAGCGACGGCCCGCGCACGAGCATCGTCACCGACGCGGCGTAGCCGCTGAAATACACGGCGGCCTGCCCAGCCGAGTTGGCGCCGCCGATCACGACGATGTTCTGGTTGGCGCACGCGCGCGCCTCGGTCATCGCCGCGCCGTAGTAGACGCCGGCGCCGGTCAGCTCGGGGAAGCCGGGCGTCGAGAGCTGGCGGTAGGAGACGCCCGAGGCGACGAGCACGCAGCTCGCGCTGAGCGTCTCGCCGCCGCTCAGCGCCACGAGCCGCGCGGAGCCCTCGACGCGCAGGGCGACGGCCTCCTGCACGGTCAGCAGCTCGGCGCCGAGGCGGCGCGCCTGGTCGGTCGCGCGCCGCGCGAGGTCCGAGCCCGACAGCCCGGCGGGGAAGCCGAGGTAGTTCTCGATCCGGCTCGACTGTCCGGCCTGCCCGCCGGGCGCCTCGCGCTCGACCATGATCGTCTTCAGCCCCTCCGACGCGCCGTACACGGCCGCCGCCAGGCCCGCCGGTCCGCCGCCGACGACGACGAGGTCGTAGTGGTCCTGCGCCGGCGCGCCGGCGACGCCGAGGCGCTCGGCGAGCTCGAGCACGCTCGGGCGCTCGAGCACGGCGCCGTCCTCGAGCAGCACGACCGGCAGGCGCTCGGCGTCCACGCCCGCGACCTGCAGCAGCTCGCGCGCCTCGCCGTCGCGCTCGACGTCGAGCCAGCGCGCCGGCACGCGGTTGCGCACGAGGAAGTCGCGCAGGTCGTGCGACTCCTTCGAGAAGCGGTGTCCGATCACGCGGACGCCGCCGGCCGCGAGCGCGGCGCCCGACTCCCACGTCGTCAGCAGGTCTTCGACGACCGGGAACAGCTGCTCCTCGGGCGGGTCCCACGGCTTCAGCAGGTAGTAGTCGAGCGCGACCTCGTTGATCGCCGCGATCGCCGCCTCGGTGTCGGCGTACGCCGTCAGCAGCACGCGCTTGGCGTCGGGCACGAGCTTGCGCGCCTCCAGCAGGTATTGCGTGCCGGGCATCGCCGGCATCCGCTGGTCGGCGATCAGCATCGCGACCTCCTCGCCGCGCGTGCGCAGCTCACGCAGCATCTCCAGCGCCTGCGCGCCCGAGCCGGCGCGAAGGATGCGAAAGCGCTCGCCGAAGCCGCGGCGCAGGTCGCGCGCGACGGCCGCGAGCACGGCCGGCTCGTCGTCGACCGCGACGATCGCCGGCCGGCGTGCGGGCGAGGGTGGCGGCCGGCCTTCGACCGGCTCGTCGACTGCAAGCTCGGCGGACGCTGACATCGCAGTCAGTGACAGTAGCCGCTCGGCGAGGCGGCAGCCGGCGCGCCGCTCGGCGAGTCGAGGCGGCGGCGCGTATCGTGTCGCTCATGCCGAGGAGGAGCCTCGCCGTCAACGGGATCGAGCTGAGCTTCCTCGACGAGGGCGAGGGGCCGCTCGTCGTGCTCTGCCACGGCTTTCCCGAGCTCGCGTTCTCGTGGCGCCACCAGCTGCCGGCGCTGACGGCCGCGGGCTTCCGCGTGCTCGCGCCCGACATGCGCGGCTTCGGCGAGAGCTCGGCGCCGGCGGACGTCGAGTCCTACGACATCGCCACGCTGTGCCGCGACATGACCGCGCTGCTCGACGCGCTCGATGAGCGCGACGCGCTGTTCGTCGGTCACGACTGGGGTGCGAACGTCGTCTGGCAACTAGCCGTGCGCGATCCCGAGCGTGTGCGCGCGGTCGCCGGCTTGAGCGTCCCGTTCGTCCCACGCGCGCCGGCGCCGCCGATTCCGATCATGCGCCAGCACCTCGGCGAGGACTTCTACATCGTCTGGTTCCAGCAGCCCGGCGTCGCCGACGCCGCGCTCGCGCGCGACGTGCGGCGGACGCTGACGACCAAACGCGTGTGGACGGCGGACTGGGCCGCGGAGGACGGCGAGCCGGAGCCGCCCGAGTGGATGTCCGCGGAGGAGCTGAACGTCTACGTCGACGCGTTCGAGCGCACCGGCTTCACCGGCGGGCTGAACTGGTATCGCAACATCGACCGCAACTGGGAGCTCGGCGAGCAGTTCGCCGAGCGGCGAATCGAGCAGCCGTCGATGTTCCTCACGGGCGAGCGCGATCCGGTCCGCCGGTTCATGCCCGCGGAGGCGATGCGCGGGTGGCTGACCGACATGCGCGTCGAGCTCATGATCGACGGCGCCGGGCACTGGGTGCAGCAGGAACGGCCGGCTGAGGTGAACGACGCGCTGCTGGACTTTCTCGGCGGCGTCTAGCGCTGCCGCGCGCTCTGCGCGAACGCGCGTGCCGTGTTGCGAATCGCGCTGCGAGGACATAGACTCCGGCGACTGTCGTAGCGCTTCGACGGCTGGGGAAAGGCTCAGAGCGTGAACCGCGCTCGCGGATCGCGGCCGGCCGGGTGAACGTACGTCGTCTCAGCAAGGAAGCCGAGGAGGGCATGAAACGCGTCGGAACCACCGGGCTGTGCGTGATCGCGATGATCGCCGCGAGCGCGTCGACGGCGTCTTACGCCTCCGCCGCGCCGATCGCGTTCGTCGGCAAATCGGCGTTGCGCTACGCCACGCGCGAATCCAGCTGCAAAGTGCCAAGACCTGCGGGCGTCGTGCCGGGCGATCAGATGTTGATGCTGTTCTACGTCGAGGACCCT
>DATHND010000082.1:0-3049 GCA_035486335.1 Solirubrobacteraceae bacterium | reverse complement strand
GGCCAGTACGACCGGCCGCGCGCGATCTTCGGCGCATGTGGCGGCGCCGCGGTGTACCGCCGCTCGGCGCTGCTCGACGTGGGCCCGTTCGACGAGGATTTCTACGCGTTCTTCGAGGACGTCGACTGGTCGCTGCGAGCGCAGGTCGCCGGCCATCAGTGTCGCTACGTGCCGAGCGCGGTCGTCTACCACATGGGCAGCGCGACGATCGGTCGCGGCTTGAGCGACTTCACCCGCTACCAGCTGTGGCGCAACGGGATCTGGCTTGTCGTCAAGGGACTTCCGGCGCGCGTGATCGCGCGCCACGCTCATCAGCTCGCGTTCGGGCAGGCGCTCAACCTGGCGCTCGCCGTCCGCGACCGCAAGCTGCCGATCTGGTGGCGTAGCTCGCGCGACGCGGTGCGTGAGCTGCCAGCCGCGTTGCGCAAGCGCCACGCCGTGCAGCGCTCGCGGCGCGTCGGCGCGCGCGAGCTGGAAGCGCGGCTCGTCGAGTGAGCGATCAGCCGCGCCGTCGAGCGCGTCGCGCGAGCAGACGGCGGCCACCGAGCCGGTAGGCGCCCTCGCGCGCGCGCTGAGCGAGCGGCAGGCGCACGATGCCGGGAGCGTCGCCCGGGCGCTCCGGCGCCGGCTCGCCGTCGACCCAGCGAAGCAGCGGCCGAGCGACGTTCGGCCACGTGTGAGCGCTCGCGGCGGCCCTCAGCGCGGTCGCGTAAGCGTCGCGCCCGCGCTCGAGCACCTGCTCGACCGCGACCCCGACGGCCTGCGGGTCGGCCGGCGGGCAGGCCGCGCCAAGACCTTCGCGCGCGACGTACTCGGCGAGATCGTCGCCCTCGGTGCAGACGACCGGCAGACCGCCCCAGAAGCAGTCGAGCGTGCGCGTGCGAAAGGCGAAGCGCGTCTCCAGATGGTCGCGGTGGCACGACAGCGCGCAGTCGGCCTGCAGCAACCACGCCGCGCGCTCCGCGTAGGGCACCCAGCCGTCATAGAAGTGGACCAACGATCCGAACGCCCCGAGTTCGCGCGCGAGCGCGCGAGCGGCCTCGACGCTTTGGCGCGCCGCCGGATGGCGTGAGCTGGCACCCATGAACACGAGCCGCACAGACGGGCGTCGCCGCGCGAGGTCGACGACGGCGCGGATCGCCGTCTCGGCGTCGAGCCAGCGCCAGACGCCGCCTCCCCAGAGCACGATCTCGTCGTCCTCGCCGAGCGCCGGCACGCGCTCGCGCGGGCCCGGGCCGGCGGACGGCGCAGGCGCGAGCTCGGGGACGCCGAACGGCACGAGGTCGATGATCGAGCGCATACCGGGATCGCGGTCATACGTCGCCGGATCGATCAAGCGCAACGCGAGCATCGCGCCCAGCCAGAGATCGCGCTGCGTCTCGCTCGCGCACATGAAGTGGTGCCCGGTCCGCAGCGCGTCGTGCAGCCTGTCGACGGTCGTCGCCGTCATCTGCCGGCGAACCGGCAGCGGTTGGCCGCCGAGCAGCTCGAGCGTCTCGAGCGTCTCGGGGTCGTATAGGTCGAACACGATCCGCGCTCGCGCGCGTCGCAGCCAACGCGTCACGAGCGGCCACTGGGGATGCGTCACGACGACGTCGGCGTCGTCGATCGCCGGGTGCAACGCCGCCGGCCGGTGGGGATCGAACAGGATCGTGCGCACGTCGCCGTCGAGTCGATCCGTTCCGCCATGCGCGATCGTGACGTCCGCGTGCGCGGCGAGCGTGCGCGCGAGCTCCCAATAGCGGATTCCGAGGCCCGCCATCTCGTGACCGATCGGGTCGGCGCTGATGAACAGCACCCGACGTCGCCGTGCGGTCACGGCGTGGCCGTCGGATGCACGTTGCGGCGCCGGTTCCCCGCGCTCAGGCCGCGCGCCGGCCATACACCCCCCGCCGTAGCGCCAGCGCGTCGCGGAAGCCGATGCGCTCGTCCGTCGCCGTGGCCGGCGGATGCGGACGGCGCGGCGCGGCGCCGGCCGAGCGCCAGCCCTCGACGCGCCCCCGCAGCGCGGCGAGATCGCGCGAGATCAGCAGGTCGCCGAGCACGACGACCGCCTCCGTCGCGAGCGCCCGCGGCGCCGAGCGCCCGCGCAGCACGCCGTATCGGCGCAGCACGTAGCCGCGTCCGAAGCCGCCGTGCCGACGCTGCCAGGCCGAGCGATGCCCGTGCGTCGCCGATCCCAGGTGCACGCCGATCGCGTCGCTCGCGAGGACGGCGTCCCAGCCGGCGCAGCGCAGTCGCAGCGCGAGCTCGAAGTCCTCCATGTACGCGAAGATCCCTTCGTCGAGCCCGCCGACCTGCTCCCACGCAGAGCGGCGGTACGCGGCCGCCGTGCCCGCTGGTCCGGTCAGGCCCGGACGCTCGTCGCGCGCGTGCTCGACGCCGAGCCCCTGCAGGCGCGGAAAGGCCCCGAGCGTGACGTCCGCCGCGAGGCCGGCGCTGTCGATCAGTCGCTCTCCCGGCTGCAGCATCAGCGCCGCGACCGCGCCGACGCTCGGGTCCTCGGCGAGCGGCGCGATCAGCCGCTCGATGAAGTCCGGCCGGCAATCGACGTCGTTGTTGAGCAGCACGACGATCTCGCCGCTGCCCGCCGCGACGCCGCGATTGCACGCCTCGGCGAAGCCGCGGTTCTGCTCGAAGCGCTCGAGCGCGACCTCCGGCCATTCCGCGGCGATCCGCCCGCGTGAGTCGTCGGTCGAGCCGTTGTCGACGATGATCGTGCGATGCGCGAGCGTCTGCGCGGCGAGGTGGCGCAGGCAGCTGTCGGTCAGGTCGTAGCGGTTGTACGCGACGATCACGACGTCGACGGAGAGCGGCATGGTTGCCATCGTATGCAGCACACCCGAGCGAGGTCTGCCGCGTACCAGCGTGATTGGGGATCGCATAGCGTTCGGCCCGCTTGAGCGCCGCGCAACCCCACATCGGCCTGAACCTGATCTTCCTCGTTCCCGGCGAGACCGGAGGGATGGAGGTCGCGGCGCGCGAGCTGATTCCGGCGTTGCTCGACCGCGCGCCCGCCGGGATGCGCTTCACGGCGTTCGTCAACCGC
>DATHND010000081.1:0-12579 GCA_035486335.1 Solirubrobacteraceae bacterium | reverse complement strand
GGTCGAGCTGCAGAAGTCGAACATCCTGCTGCTCGGGCCGACCGGTTGCGGCAAGACGCATCTCGCCCAGACGCTCGCCCGGATCCTCAACGTGCCCTTCGCGATCGCCGACGCGACCGCGCTCACGGAGGCCGGCTACGTCGGCGAGGACGTCGAGAACATCCTGCTGAAGCTCATCCAGGCGGCCGACTTCGACATCAAGAAGGCCGAGACCGGGATCATCTACATCGACGAGGTCGACAAGATCGCGCGCAAGGCGGACAACCCGTCGATCACGCGCGACGTCTCCGGCGAGGGCGTGCAGCAGGCGCTGTTGAAGATCCTCGAGGGCACGCAGGCGTCGGTGCCGCCGCAGGGCGGGCGCAAGCATCCGCATCAGGAGTTCCTGACGATCGATACGACGAACGTGCTGTTCATCTGCGGCGGCGCGTTCGCGAACCTAGACAAGGTGATCGAGCGGCGGATCGGCCACAAAGGCGTCGGCTTCGCGGCGGCGATCGAGGCGAAGGCGGAGCGCGACACGGGCGAGGTGTTCGAGCACTGCCTGCCGGAGGATCTGATCGAGTACGGCCTGATCCCCGAGTTCATCGGCCGCCTGCCGGTCGTCTCGGCCGTGCATCAGCTGACGCGCGAGGACCTCGTCTCGATCCTCGTCGAGCCGCGCAACGCGCTCGTCAAGCAGTTCCAGCGCTTCTTCGCGTTCGACGGGATCGAGCTGGTATTCAGCGAGGACTCGCTGACGGCGGTCGCCGAGAAGGGCCTCGCGCGCGAGACCGGCGCGCGCGGTCTGCGCTCGATCATCGAGGAGATCCTGCTCGAGGTGCAGTTCGAGCTGCCGTCGCGGCGCGACGTGAAGAAGTGCGTCGTGACGAAGGAGACCGTCGAGAAGGGCCTGACGCCGACGCTCGTCACCGAAGCGGCGCCGGAAGAGGCGCGCGAGGAGTCACTGCGCGAGGAGTCGGCGTGAACGCCCGTGCGAGCGTGCGCTGCGCGCCGGACCGCTAGGATCGCCCTGTGCGCAAGCGTCGCGAACCATCGACATCGCTCGTCAAGAGCACGGTCGGCGCCGTGCCGTGGATCGCGTTGACGCGCGCGGCGATAGTCGTCAGCCGGCACTGGAACGCGCTGTCATCGCGGGAGCGCGCGCATCTGGCCCAGCTCGTCAGCGAATCGCGTGGACGGGCAAGCAATCTGAGCGACAAGCAGCGCGCGGAGCTGCGCAAGCTCGCTCGCAAGCTCGACCTTGGAAGCATGGGGCGCGAGTTGCTTGCGCTCCGCGGCTCGCGCCGGCGCGGTCGCAAGCGCCGCTAAAGCACGGCGCACGGAATGCCGAGCAGCCGCGCGCGAGGAGTGCAACGCCCGAGATGACAGACGACGAGCTCGACAAGCTCTCCACGCACGAGCTGCACGACCGTGCCATGCGGCGCGCCGAGCGCCACCTCGACATGAAGTTCTTCTGGGACCTGCTCGAGCTGATCCCGGCGGCCGAGGCGGCGAGCGGCGACACGGGCGAGGCCGACTACGACATCCAGTCCTCGAAAGGGCTGATCTCCGACGCGCTGCACAGCGGCGACGGGCGGCTCGGCGAGGCGCTGCGCCCGGTGTTCATCGACTACCTGCGAAAACACCGCGACGCGTAGCGCTCGCGCGTCGGTGCTCATAACGCGCATGAGCAACCCGAAGGCGTGGACCGAGCGGCAGGCCGAGCAGCACCTGCGCTCGCTCGAGCTGTTCGGGATGCGCTTCGGCCTGGACCGGATGCGGCGGATGATGACGGCGCTCGGCTCGCCGCAGCGCGGCTACGAGTGCGTCCACGTGCTCGGCACGAACGGCAAGACGTCGACGACGCGGATGACGGCGGCGATCCTGCAACGCAACGGCCTGCGCACGGCGGCGTACACCTCACCGCACCTGACCTCCTACCGCGAGCGCGTGCAGGTCGATGAGCGCGACATCTCCGGCGAGGAGCTGGCGGAGGCGATCGCGCGCGCGGCGTGGGCGGCCGAACGCGTCAACCGGACGCTCGCGGGTGATGACCACGTGACGCAGTTCGAACTGCTGACGGCGGCGGCGCTGTGGGCGATCGCGCAGCGCGACGTCGACGTGGCGGTGATCGAGGCGGGCCTCGGCGGGCGCTATGACGCGACGTCGGTGATCGACTCGCGCGTGACGGCGTTGACGAACGTCGGGCTCGAGCACACGCGCTGGCTCGGGCCGACGGTGCGCGATATCGCCGAGGAGAAGCTGGCAGTCGTCTGCGACGGCTCGACGCTGGCGCTCGGCGCGGAGCTCGACGCCGACGCGCTGGCGGTCGCCGAGCGGGTGGCGCGCGAGCGCGGCGCGCGGCTGCTCCCCGCGCCGCGCGAGCCGCCGCAGGCGCACCTGCGGCTGGCCGCGGGCGGCGAGTTCCAGCGTCGCAACTTCGCGCTTGCGGAGCTCGTCGCGACGACGTTCCTGCGCGAGCTCGGGATCGTGCCGAGCGAGCAGGCGGTACGCGAGGCGGCGCAGGCGACGGAGGTGCGCGGACGCCTGCAGATCGTCTCGCGCGATCCGCTGACGGTGCTCGACGGCGCGCACAACCCCGACGCGGCGCGCGCGCTGGCCGCGTCGCTGCCCGCTGTCGTCGACGAGCGGCCGCTGGCGCTCGTGCTCGGCGTGCTCGAGGACAAGGACGCGGTCGGGATGCTCGAGGCGCTGCTGCCGTCGTGCGAGCGCGCGTGGTTCACGGCGCCGCCGAGTGGGCGGGCGCTCTCGCCGGCGGCGCTGCAGTCGCTCGCGCGCCAGCTCGGCTTCGAGCGCGTCGCGTGCCAGCCGGACCCGGCGTGCGCGCTGGCGCAGGCGCAGGAGTGGGCGCGAGCGCGCTCCGGCGCGGTGCTCGCGACGGGCTCGGTGTATCTCGTCGGCGACCTGCTCGCACCGGTCGCGGCAAGCGATCACACGCAGGAGTCCGACGCGCGCCGGCGAAGGGCATCGCTGTGAACGGCGAAGGGCCTTCGGTGCTGACGATGATCGCCGGCGTCGCGATGTTCGTCGCCGTCGTGATCCTGGTGTTCTTCGCGGCCGGTTACGGCTTTGGCCGCCTGTTTCTCTAAACTCGGCCCGCTATGCCCACCTTCGCATACTTCGGAATAGAAAGCAGCGGGCTGAACCTCGTCGTCGACCTGCTGATCCTGTTCGTCGTCGTGCTGTACATCTCGCTGATCTATTGGACGTACGCCGACGCGCGCCGGCGGATCCTCGACCCGATGCTCGTCGGTTGCGCGACGGCGGCGTCGCTGTTCCCGTTCGTCGGGACGATCGTCTACATGATCCTGCGCCCGCCGGAGTACCTCGAGGACGTGCACGAGCGCGAACTGGAGATGCAGGCGGCCGAGGCGCGCCTGCACGACCTCGACCACTCGCTGTGCCCGCACTGCGACTACCGGATCGAGCGGGATTTCGTGCGCTGCCCGAGCTGCCTGCGCAAGCTGAAGGATCGTTGCGTGAGCTGCTCGCGGCCACTCGACCAGGCGTGGACGATCTGTCCGTACTGCGAGACGGAGGTCGCTCCGGCGCCGCCGGCGCGCCGCACGCGCCGCCGCCGCGCGACGGCCGAGGTCGCTGAGGTCGCCGAGGTCGAGGAGGTCGATCTCGGCGCCGGCAGGCCGGAGACGGCGCGCGCGAAAGCGGCGCGCGAGCGCGCCGAACGCGAGGCGGCGGCGAGCACCGACACGGCGCTCGAGGGGCTCGATGAGAGGCAGGAGACGCGCGCGACGCCGGTCGCCGCGTCGGAGCCGGCGAGCGCGCCGCGACGCGGCCGCGCCGGTGGACGGACGCGCCCGAGCGCCTGAGCGCGCTTCAACCTCGACAGAAGGAAGCCGATGGACCGAACGTTGATCCTCGTGAAGCCCGACGCGTTCGCGCGGGGGCTGTCCGGCGAGATAATCGCTCGCTTCGAGCGCAAGGGCCTCGCGATCGTGGCGCTGCGCAGCCTGACGGTCGGGCGCGAGCTGGCCGAACGCCACTACGCCGAGCACGCCGAGCGGCCGTTCTTCGGCGAGCTCGTCGACTTCATCACGTCAGGGCCGATCGTCGCGATCGTGCTGGAGGGCGCCGACGCGGTGAAGGCGGCGCGGCAGGTGATCGGTGCGACGAACCCGCTCGAGGCGAGCACGGGCTCGATCCGCGGCGACTTCGCGATCGAGACGGGCCGCAACATGGTGCATGGGTCGGACTCGTCCGAGTCGGCCGCACGCGAGGCGGCGCTGTTCTTCGGCGACCTCGGCTAGCGGATGGCTCCCGCCGGTGGCGGGGAGGGCGGCGTCGACTCCCGCGATAGTCGCGCGGTCGGCGCCGGTCGAGGCGCTTCGCTCGTGCTGGCGTCGGGCTCGCCGCAGCGACGTGAGCTGCTCGCGCGCCTCGGCGTTCCGTTCACGGTCAGGGTTTCGGGGGCGAGCGAGCTCGAGCGGGGCGAGGACGCCGCGGCGGTCGCGGTCGAGAACGCATTGCGCAAGGCGCGCGCGGCGCGGCGGCCGGGGACGGCCGAGACGGTGCTCGGCTGCGACACAATCGTCGTGCTCGACGGCGTGATCTACGGCAAGCCGCCAGACGCGACGGCGGCGCGCGAGACGCTCGCGGCGCTCGGCGGGCGCACGCATGAGGTGATCAGCGGCGTCGCGCTGCTGCTCGCGCTGGCCGGTGGCGAGACGGCGGAGCGCACGGCGGTAGCGCGCACGCGGGTCACGTTCCGAGCGCTCGACGCGAAGCTGCTCGACTGGTACGTCGGCACGGAGGAGTGGCGCGGGCGCTCGGGCGGCTACGCGATCCAGGGCGCGGGGGCGAGCCTGGCGCTCGCGATCGACGGCGAGGTCGAGAACGTCGTCGGCCTGCCGCTGAAAGCGCTGGCGCGGCTGGGACCGGAGTTGTTCGGGAGTTGAGACGGGCGCCTTACGGCGCCGGAGACGGACCGCGTGACGGCTCGCGCGGCCGCGTGATCACCTGAAGAAGTCCCTGCAAAACCGCTGGCGGCCCTATCGGCCGGCGAAGGACGTTCGCTAGACTGCGCCACCGGGCGACGCCCGACCGCCTCGGAGACCTGCCGGCGACGCCGCAGAGTTCGTCCCGGTGGAGCGGCAGGCGACGGTCCGACGTACTTCTTTCCTCTAAATGGGCATCTTCAGCTATCTGACAGGCTTTGGCGGTCGCGACATGGCCGTCGACCTGGGCACGGCGAACACGCTCGTGTACGTGCGCGGGCGCGGCATCGTCCTGTCGGAGCCGAGCGTCGTCGCGATCGACTCGCGCACGGGCGAAGTGCACGCGGTCGGGATCGAGGCGAAGCGGATGCTCGGGCGCACGCCGGGCACGATCCAGGCGATCCGCCCGCTGAAGGACGGCGTGATCGCCGATTTCGACGTGACCGAGGAGATGCTCAGGCACTTCATCCAGAAGGTTCACCAGAACCGCTGGGCGCACCCGCGCGTCGTCGTGTGCGTGCCCTCCGGCGTGACCGGCGTGGAGAAGCGGGCCGTCGAGGAGGCGACCCTGTCGGCCGGCGCGCGCACGGCGTATCTGATCGAGGAGCCGATGGCGGCGGCGATCGGCGCCGGGCTGCCGGTCGGCGAGCCGACGGGCTCGATGGTCGTCGACATCGGCGGCGGCACGTCGGAGGTCGCGGTGATCTCGCTCGGCGGGATCGTCGTCTCGCAGTCGATCCGCGTCGGCGGCGACGAGATGGACGAGGCGATCATCAACTACGCCAAGCGCGAGTACAAGCTGCTGATCGGACAGCAGACGGCGGAGGAGCTGAAGCTCGAGATCGGCTCGGCGTGCCCGATGCAGGAGGAGTTGCAGGCGGAGATCCGCGGCCGCGACATGGTCGCGGGGCTGCCGAAGACGGTCGTGCTGACGAGCGAGGAGATCCGTCAGGCGCTGGAAGAACCGCTGACGCAGATCCTCGATGCGGTCAAGGAGACGCTCGACCGCACGCCGCCGGAGCTCGCCTCAGACATCATGGACCGCGGCATCATGCTCGCCGGCGGCGGCTCGCTGCTGCAGGGCCTCGACGAGCGCCTGCGCGAAGAGACGCAGATGCCGGCGCACCTGGCCGAGTCGCCGCTGACGTGCGTCGCGGTCGGCTCGGGTCGCTCGCTGGAGGAGTTCGAGGCGATCCACCGCTCGAACCGCAACTCGCGCAACCGTCAGCAACGGCGCCGGTGAAGCTGCCGCGCAGCTGTGACGCGGGCGCACCCCCGGGGGTACTCTTTCCCGTGAACGCTTCGGAAGGTCGCTATCGGTGTATGACAAGACGGTCCGGCGTCGACGAGCGCTGCTTGCATTGCTCGTCGTGCTCTCTCTGATCCTGCTGACCGCCTACTTCGGCGAGGCCTCGGGCGGCAGCCTGCACTCGGTGCAGCGCGGTTTCCTGACGGTCGTCTCGCCGATCCAGAACGGCGCGAACAAGGCGCTGAAGCCGGTGCGCGACTTGATCGGCTGGTTCGGCGACACGCTGCACGCGAAAGGGCAGCGCGACGAACTGCGCAAGCAGGTCGACCGCCTGCGCCGCCAGCTGGTCGCCGACGAATCGGAAAAACACGGCTACCACGAACTGCTGGCGCTGTACAAGCTCGACAACCAGCTGAGCGTCAACGACTACCACCCGGTGACGGCGACGGTCGTCGCGAAGTCGCCGAACGTGTGGTATTCGACGGTCACGATCGACAAGGGCGAATCCTCGGGCGTGCACGTCAACGATCCGGTGATCAACGACGAAGGGCTCGTCGGCAAGGTCGCGCAGGTCGCCTCCGACGGCGCGCAGGTGACGCTGATCACCGACAGCTCGGTCGGCGTGTCGGCGCGAATCGGGGCGTCGGGTGCGACGGGCATCGTTCAGCCGAAGGTGGGCGACCCGAACGACCTGCTGCTGCAGTACCTGCCGGCCAACGCGCGCGCGAACAGCGGCGAATACGTCGTCACGTCCGGCACGATCTCCTCGTCGGACGATTCGCTCTACCCGCCGAACATCCCGATCGGGCAGGTGACGTCGATCAACGAAGAAAGCGCGTATCGCTCGGTCAACGTGCATCCGCTCGCCGACCTGCACAACCTCGACGTCGTGCAGGTGTTGACGGCGGGGCAGGGCACGGCGCCGTCGAACGTCAGCCACCTGGCGAGCGCGCTGCCGCCGGGCCAGCACGCCGAAAGCCCGTCGGGCGAACAGCTTGCATCGACCGGAGGCGGCGGATGAGCACGGGCTTCTCCTCGGCTCCGCTCGCGCGGATCGCGGTGCTCGCGGTGATCGTCGTGTTCTTCCAGATCGGCGTCGTCTCGGAGGTGCCGGTGTTCGGCGTCAGCGCCGACCTCTCGCCGCTGCTCGTCGCGTTCGTCGGCCTGCTGTGCGGCTCGACGGTCGGCGCCGTGACGGGCTTCGCGGTCGGCCTGCTCGTCGATCTGGCGCTCGTGCAGACGCTCGGCGTGACGTCGCTGACGTTGACGCTCGTCGGTTACTGGGCGGGGCGGCTGCGCGAACTGCGCGACCCACAGGCGGCGCTGACGCCGCTACTGGTCGGCGCCGCGGCGGCGGGCGGAGGGATGGTGTTCTACTCGATCGTGCAGTTCCTGCTCGGCGTCGACGCGCCGGTCAGCCTCGACCTGCTGCGCCAGATCGTGCTCGGCGTCGTCGTCGACACGATCGTCGCGCTGCCGATGTGGGCGCTCGTGCGCCGCAGCCTGATCGGCGGGATGCCCGACGATCCACGCCGCCGCCGACGCCGTGCGTACACGACGGGCGGCCTTTCGCCACTCTCCCGTTCATGACGAGGCGAGTGGCCCGAGCATGAGCGCGATCGAGCCCGGCGACGGGGGAGGCTGGTCGATCTCCGATCGGTCGCGGATGCCCGTCCCGCCGCAGCTGGCGCTGCGCGTTGCGATCCTCGGCGGGCTGGCGATGGCGATGTTCGCGATCATCTTCTTCCGCCTGTGGTTCCTGCAGGTGCTCTCGGGCGAACAGTACGTGCAGCAGGCGAACGCGAACCGCGCGCGCGATCTGCCGGTCGCGGCGCCGCGCGGTGAAATCCTCGACCGCGAAGGCCAGCCGCTGGTCGCGAGCCGAACGACGAACGCGGTGCAGATCGTCCCCTCTGCGCTGCCGCCCGCGGGCCACCCACGGCTCGAGCTGTATCGCCGGCTCGGGCGCCTGCTGGGGATCAGCGGCGCGCACGTCGAGGCGCTGGTGATCAAGGGGCGCACGGCCGTGCCGTATGCGCCGGTGACGATCAAGACGGACGCCGGGCAGGGCGCGCTGACGGTGCTCGCCGAGCGCCAGAACGAATACCCGGGGGTGACGCAGCAGCCGGTCTCGATCCGTGCGTATCCGTACGGCAAGATGGCCGCGCAGGTGCTCGGCTACGTCGGGCAGGTCTCCGAAGGCGACCTGAAGCTGTCGGCCTTCCGCGGCGTCAAGCGCGGGACGGTCGTCGGCCAGGAAGGGCTCGAGTACTACTACGACCGCTACCTGCGCGGCGAATCGGGAATCGAGCGCGTCGAGGTCAACGCGCAGGGCTATCCGGTTCCGAGCAACCTCGCGCCGACGCAGCCGAAGGCGGGCTACAGCCTGAAGGTGACGCTCGACCGTGGACTGCAGCTCGAGGGCGAAAAAGCGCTGTTGCAGGGGATGGAAAACGCGCGCGCCGGCGGCAAACCGGCGACGGCCGGTGCGTTCGTCGCGCTCGACCCACGCAACGGGCAGGTGCTCGCGATGGGCTCCTCGCCGACGTTCGACCCGAACAAGTTCGCGAAACCGCTGACGCAGGCCGAATACGCGGCGCTCGAGGGCAAAACGAAGACGAGCGGGGCGGGCGAAGAAGCGCCGGCGCCGCTGACCGACCGCGCCGTCAACGGCACGTACCCGACGGGCTCGACGTTCAAGCCGATCACGGCGATGGGGACGCTCGAAGCGGGCGTGATCAACTCGACGGAGGGGCTCGGCGCGGGCCAGTGCATCCACGTCTCGACCGAGCAGTTCTGCAACGCGGGCAAGGCCGACTACGGCGCGGTCGGGCTCGTCGAAGCGCTGAAGGTCTCCTCCGACACGTACTTCTTCGAAGCGGGCGAGCTCGCGAACAGCCACGGCAACGTGATCCAGCAGATGGCGCACAAGCTCGGTGTCGGCCAGCAGACCGGGATCGACCTGCCGAGCGAGATCACCGGCCTCGTGCCCGACCGCGCATGGCGTGCGAAAGTCGCGCGCGAGGAGCTGCAGTGCGAGCGTCGCAAGCACGTCGCCTCGTGCGGGATCTCCGACGGGCGGCCGTGGAGCGTCGGCGACAACATGCACTTGGCGGTCGGCCAAGGCGACCTGTTGACCTCGCCGCTGCAGATGGCCGTCGCGTACTCGACGCTCGCGAACGCATACGCGAATGGCGGCGGCGGGTGGGTCGTCCGGCCGCACCTGGGGATGGAGATCGACGGTCCGCAGGGGCGGCTCGTGCAGACGTTGAGCTTCCCGGCGGTGCGCCACGTGCATCTCAACGACGAAGACCTCAACCTCGTGATGGAGGGGATCCACGAGGCGGCCAGCCAGCCCGGCGGCACGTCGGCCGACGTGTGGGCCGGCTGGAACCAGTCAGAACACCCGGTCTTCGGCAAGACGGGGACGGCCGAACACGCGGGCAAGGAAGACCAGTCGTGGTACATGTGCTACATCGGCGACCCGAAACGCCCGATCGTGCTCGCGGTGACCGTCGAGCAGGGCGGCTTCGGCGCGGAAACGGCGGCGCCGATCGCGCGCCTGCTGGCCTCGCAGTGGTTCGGCAAGCCGAAGAAGTTCGTCTCGGGGACGTCGAAGACGTTTTGACGCCGCTCAGCCCGATCACGGCGCCCGAGGCGCCGAGCGCGCCGCCGGCGACCGGTGCGCGCACGCTGCGCCTGCCGATCGACCCGGTGCTGACGCTCGCCGTCGCCGCGCTCGGCGTCTGCTCGATCGTGACGCTGAAAGCGGCCACGAAAGACCTCGTCGCGGGACAGCCGCACTACTACACCGACCGCCAGGCGACGTACCTGATCGTCGGCTTGCTGCTGATGCTCGCGCTCTCGCGCTTCGACTACGCGCGCCTGCGGCCGTTGAAAAACGTGATCTACGGCGCGCTGATCCTCAGCATCCTCGCCGTGCTCGGGGTCGGCCACACGGCGCGTGGCTCGCAGCGCGCGATCAGCCTTCCGTTCTTCTCCTTCCAGGCCTCGGAGCTCGGCAAGGTGCTGTTGACGGTCGCGCTCGCCTCGCTAGTCGTCGATCGCGCGCGCAAGCTGCAGCGGCGCGAGACCACGGCGCTCGTGATGCTCGCGGCGCTCGTGCCGGCGATCTTCGTGATCGCCCAGCCGGACCTCGGCTCGGGCATGGTCTACGTCGTGATCGCGTTCACGCTGCTGTTCGTCGCGGGCGCGTCGTGGAAGCACCTGACGGCGCTGATCGCGCTCGGGCTCGTGTCGCTGACGTTCGTGCTCGTCGCGGCGCCGGCTGTGGGCGTGCACGTGCTGAAGCCCTACCAGGTGCAGCGCCTGACGGCGTTCTTGCACCCGTCGACCAACCCCCAGAAAGAAGGCTACCAACAGGAGGAGTCCAAGATCGCGATCGGCTCCGGCCAGAAGACCGGGCGGGGGATCAACGCGACACAGACGCGTCTGAACTACGTGCCGGAGGATCACACCGATTTCGTGTTCGCCGCCGTCGGCGAGCAGTACGGGTTCGTCGGAGCGGCGCTCGTGCTCGTGCTCTACGGCCTGATGATCTGGCGCGCGCTGCGAATCCTCGTGATGTCGAAGGACCTGTTCGGCTCGCTCGTTGCGGCCGGAGTAACGGCTATGCTGATGTTTCAGGTCTTTGTCAACGTTGGAATGACGATCGGGATCATGCCGATCACCGGCGTTCCGCTGCCGCTCATGAGCTATGGCGGCTCGTCGGTAATCACGACGTTGTTGGCGATCGGCCTGCTGCAATCGATTTACATTCAGGCGCGCGCCTCGCAGGCTCTGAAGGGTCGCGTCCTGCGCTAACACACATCAATGAACGCCACGCCACTCCCGCTAGACCGTCGTCCCACCGGATATGCACCCGATGCCCGGGTCGACGAGCACGCAGTCGCGGATCGGCGATCGGCCGACGGGGCGCTCGCGAGATCGCAGACGCCTCGATCCAACATGGAAAGAGCTCATTTTGAAAAAGCAAGTACTTGTCAGCGTCGACCGCGCGGAGACGCGCGTCGCGCTCTTGGAGGCGGGCGGAGAGCCCTCCCCCACACGCACCCCGGCGAGCCGCAAAGCGCCCGCCACGACGAAAACGTCGGCCTCGAAAGCGACGAGCGCGCGCAAGCGCGGCAGCGGCGGGGGTAAGCAGGCCGACTATCGCATCGCCGAGCTGTACATCGAGCGCCGCGGCGGGCGCTCGATCGTCGGCAACATCTACAAGGGCAAGGTCGACAACGTCCTGCCCGGCCTCGAGGCGGCATTCGTCGACATCGGCCTGGAGAAGAACGGCTTCCTGCACGTCGATGAGATCGTGCTGCCCGGTGTCGAGACGCCACGCCGCGGACGCGGTGCGGGCGGCGGGCGCAAGATCTCGGACCTGTTGAAGCCCGGCCAGGAGATCGTCGTGCAGGTCGTCAAGGACCCGCTGAAGACGAAGGGCGCGCGGCTGTCGATGGAGCTGACGATCGCCGGTCGCTACATGGTCTACGCGCCGACCGGCGAGGGTATCGGCGTCTCGCGCCGCCTGGAGGACAAGGAGCGCGAGCGACTGCGCCGCCAGACCTCGAAACTGGAGATCGGCGGCGGCGGCGTGATCGTGCGCACGGCCGCGCACGGCGCCAAGCGCGAGGACTTCGAGCGCGAGCTGAAGTACCTGCACAAGCTGCACGAGGTGCTCGTCAAGCGCGTCGAGGACACGACCGCCCCGGACTTGGTGTTTCAAGAGGCAGACCTTTCCGTGCGCGTCGTGCGCGACATCTTCTCGGCGCACTTCGAGCGCGCGATCGTCGACGACGAGCAGCAGTACCGCCGGCTCGTCTCGTTCTTCACGCGCACGGCGCCGGAGCTGGTCGAGCGCGTCGAGCTGTGGCAGGAGGGGCAGCCGCTGTTCGAGGCTTACGCGGTCGACAAGGCGATCGACGGGCTGCTCTCGCGCCGCGTCGACTTGCCGAGCGGCGGCTACCTGATCATCGACTACGCCGAGGCGCTGACGGTGATCGACGTGAACTCGGGATCGTTCATCGGCCGCGGCAAGGGCGCGGGCCTCGAGGACACGATCACGAAGACGAACCTCGAGGCGGCCGAGGAGGTCGTCAACCAGCTGCGCCTGCGCGACATCGGCGGGATCATCGTGATCGACTTCATCGACATGGCCCGCGCGCGCAACCGCGACGCGGTGATGAAGACGTTGCGCAAGACGCTCGACGAGGACCGCACGAAGACGTTCACGGCCGAGATCTCCAAGCTCGGGCTCGTCGAGATGACGCGCCAGAACGTCACCGAGGGCGTGCGCGAGATCATGAGCCGTCCGTGTCCGACGTGCGACGGGGAGGGTGTGATCCGCTCGGAGGAGACGATCGC